>JALYFY010000431.1 GCA_030777385.1 Pseudomonadota bacterium
GCACGATGCCCGCCAGAGCGCCCTTGAAGTTGAGGCGCATCTCGGAAAGCTTGCGCCCGGGCAACCTCTCGGGCGTGAGAACGATCCGGGTGACAAGTGCACGGACGGCCTCGCGGGCCCCCAGAGCGGCGGGCTCCTCGGAGTTGTCGGACAGCGCAGCGACCACCTTCCGCGCGTGGACCCGGTAGGTCTCGGCCATGCCCGGGTGACGACGGACGGTGTTGTCCAAGAGGTTGTCGCCAACCCGGCCTCAAGCTGCTGCCGGCGAGTGTCGAGCGAATTCATCCTGTTTTGAAGCTGCGAAGCGGCCACCCCGTCGAGGGTGGCTTAAACGAGCTTGCCATCGTCGCGCCGGACCTTCTGGAACTCGGTCTCCGGCGAGCATCGACACGCCGCCTCCGCAGAGGTCGCAGACCATCAGACCCGAGAACAGGTGGACGGGCCGGCGCCGCGCCTCCGGGCGCACGTCCTTGTCCTTGACAGAAGTCGCCTACTTGCCGGTGCTTCACCGCCTCCCAGAGGCTGTCGTCCACGATGCGTAGGTCGGGCTCGTCCTTCACCACGTGGGTCAGCCTCATCGTTTAGCCGGGCCTGACACTTGCCGGCCTTGGGGTTCCTCGCAAAGTGCTGCCGGTTCCAAATGAGCCGGCCGATCTAGAGTTCGTTGTTGAGGATGCCCGTCCCGCGCTCGAGCTTGCTGTAGAGAGTCGAGAACCGTCACGGTCCGCCGTGCGGGCCGGGGCAAACTGCGCCTGCGCCCCGATCGCGCAAGCCCTTGGCTGCATGTCGGTGAACTGGATGGCTCTGCGTTTACGGACGGAGGGCTGAGCGTTGAGCCAGACAAGAAAGGCCAACTCGATCATTGTCCCTTTTCCGTATCCAAGAAGATGGAGGCGACGACGCCGCACCGCATGCGATCTGCGGCTCCCTAGCTCGCCTGATCCAGCAGCAGGCGCACGCGACCGATGGCTTCCTCCTCGACCGAGAGCCCAAGGGGCTCGACCGGGTAGCCGGGCGGCTGCATCCGCAGTAGGGCAGGCGTCGTCCCGCTCCTAGGCTCGACCCTGATGACGACTTCGAAGGCCGCGACAGTCAGCATCTCGCGCAGCTCGGCGGGGGCTCTGGTCCCAGTTAGGATCTCCTTTCGGGATCAGCCGACTGTCGAACCGCACCATCACGTCGCAGGGCTCGAGCGAGGGCACGGACTGGTCCGCGCTCGTCACAGGGATGCTCCAGATCGCGGATACGAGGAGTGTGTCGCTCGTCGGGGGCGGCTTCGCCGACGCCCGGGCGGACCGTTTCACCTACGACGTCTTCCCCGCCAGACCCGGTGGCCGCTTACTGCGATCACCGCTTGGCGGGCGGCCTCCGGACGGTCCCGGTGGCTTGGGCCGCAGCGTCCTTCGCCGGGGTGCCTTTCAAGGCGTCGATCAGCGGCTGGCTCGTCCCCAATGCGGAGTTCGTCCGCAGCGAGTTCTCGCAGGATCTCAGGCGACCGCTTAGGCCGCGCTATGTGGGCGGCTCCGTCCTGTCCTTGGGCGAGGCGGCTGCGGCAGCGCTCGGACTCCGTCGCCCGGGAAGGAGCCGAGCCGTTCGAGTGGCCTTCTGGAAGCGATCCTGCCGCACCTCCGCCGCGCGATGCAGTGCACTACCGTCTTCAGGAGATCGGCGAGACCGCCTCTCCCAGCCTTGCCGCGCTATATGCCCTTGGCGGCTGGAATCCATGGTCTTGGACGGCCATCTGGCGAAGGCCGCCGCAGATGCGATGGTCTCCCCGAGGGGGGTGCATGCGGCAGCTGCCAGGAGCCGGATCACCCCGCCCATCTGGAAACCTTGCATCGCGACGATCAGGCTGTCTTTGGGGAGCGTGGCGCGAGACACGGCAGCCGGGCGCTTTGCCAGAAAGGCCGTGCTGCTCCGTGAGGAGGATCGAAGGCCTCGAAGAGTGTGGGTCTATCACTCCGAACCAAGCCTCCTCGTCAGCCTTCCTGGCCGCATTATCGGAGCGGCCCCATTCGTCAGGCCAGGCTGGTGTCACCCGGTCCGATATGATCTGGGTCGGGGCGGTTCGCCCTGTCTGCCAGCGCAAGGATCCATCGATGATCGTCCGCAACAAGCCGGGCCTCTGGGAACTGGTCTTCGCAATGCGGGGCTCGGTCCTGCCGCATATCGCGCGGCCCTTGCTGTCGCTCATGATCATCGCCGCCGTGATGGTCTGGGTCGAAAGCACCTGGCACCCGCTGCCGGTCATCGAGGCCACTCCGTTCACCGTGTTCGGCATCGCGCTCTCGCTGTTTCTGGGCTTTCGTAACAACGCGGCCTACGACCGCTGGTGGGAGGCGCGTCGTCTTTGGGGTGGCCTCCTGGCGGACATGCGCGCCTTTGCGCGCGAGGCGGAGATCTTCGTCAGCGACGAGCCGACGCGGCGCGAGATGCTCGAAACGGCGCTGGCGTTCCTGCATCTCCACCGCAGGAGCTTGCGGCGGCAGGCGCATGACGCCGAAGTGCGGGCGCAGGCGGGGGACTTGCTGGATACGCCGCATCCGCCTGACGCGGCCCTTGATCGTCTGGGAAGGCTGGTGGCCCTGGCCCTGAGGGGAGGGGCGATGGACGGATTTGGCGCGCGTACCCTCAGTGCCCGTCTTTCCAGCCTTGCGCTCCAGCAGGCGGGGTGTGAGCGGATCGCGGGGACTCCGCTACCTTACGTTTACTCTCTCCTTATCTATCGCACGACGTATCTGTACTGCCTGCTTCTTCCCCTGGCGCTGGTCGGCCCTGCGGGCTGGCTAACGCCCGTTTTCGTGGGCATCGTGGCTTATGTGTTCCTGGGGTTGGCTGAAGTGTCGGAGGAGTTGAGCCAGCCGTTCGGCGAGAACCTCAACGCGCTTCCCCTGGATGCTATCTGCCGCACGGCCGAGATCAGCCTTGCCCCGCATCTCGGCCGCGCCGCTCCGCCAGCTTTGATGCCCCAGGATTTTCACCTGGGTTGAGGGATGCCGACGTCGGCTGCTTTGGGGGTGGAGGGCGGATGAACTTTGCCCGGAGGCGTCGCTTCCGATGTGAAGAGGGTGGTTGCTGACCGTGGCGATGCCGGTGCGCATGGCTGTCCAGGCCTGAGGGGCGGAGCGCGGCGCTGCGTCGGGTTCCTGCCGCCGTCGCGCGGGGTGGAGAGGCTTACCTGTAGCCTAGCTTCGGAGGGGCGATGCGTCCCCCGATCCACGAATGGGCGCGGGTGAGGGATTCCGCCATTGACGCCAAAGCCCCTGTCGAGCGATTAGACCGCCATCTTACGCCTAATTCTGTACGGACTGTGGTCTGTCAATACCGGCCGCAGACATATTTCGACCAAATGCAAAAAGCGTCAACGTGATGTGCAGTCACTTGTCCGCAGAACCGGAGATATTTCCAATGAAGACGTTCGCTATTGCCGCCGTTCTTTTCTCATCATGGATCGCGGCCGCTCACGCGGAGGAGGTCACGGTGTCCCGTGCCCTCGCCGCGGGGAGCCTGCATGAGGGTGCTCTCGACATGGTCGCGTACTGGACCGAAACGGCCGACGGCGCGCTGGAGGTCACGGCCACCTTCCGCGACCGCGCGACCGATGACGAGCCGATGAGGATCGTGATGCCGATGCAGGACGGGGACGCGCTGTCCTTCGCCATGCCCGGCTACGAGGGCTCGCTTTACAGCTTTGCCCGGTCCGGGGAGGAGATCCGTATTTCGGTGGAGACCGGCTCCGACATGCTCGCATCGACGAACTGAGCGGGAGCGGGGCCGCCCTGTGATGCGAATGCTGCGGGTAACGGGAATTAGCTTTGCTTAGCACTCCCTATCATCGTCCCGACGAGTTCACCCATATTGGAGCGCTCCTTACCGACCCGGACACTTGGAACGGTAGTTTCAGATCAGGAAGGAAGTGGGCAGGCGTGCCGTCGCGAGCACAGGGGCTGTGCACCTTTCACCTCAACCGGTCAGGGCCGCGTCTCGATCCTGGGACTTCGCGATGCAGCAGCTAGACTGTCGGCGGCGTGGCCCT
>JALYFY010000432.1 GCA_030777385.1 Pseudomonadota bacterium
ATCAATGGCGGCATCATCAATGCCTACGGCACCAATGCCCGCATGGGCGACGGCCAGTGGATGGTGGTGGAGGCGGATGAGTCCGACGGCACCTTCCTGAAGCTGCCGGCGGATGTGGCCATCGTCACCAACATCGACGCCGAGCATCTCGATCACTTCGGCACCTATGACGCGATCAAGGACGCCTTTCATTCCTTCATCAACTCGATCCCGTTCTACGGCTTTGCGGTGATGTGCATCGACCATCCGACCGTGCAGGACCTTGTGGGCCGCATCGAGGATCGCCGCATCATCACCTATGGCGAGAACCCGCAGGCGGATGTGCGCATCATGGATGTCGATCCGCGCGGCGGACAAACCAAGTTCCGCGTGATGATCCGCGACCGCCGTCCGGGCTTCCGCCTCGAACTCGAAGACCTCGTCCTGCCGATGCCGGGCGCGCACAATGCCCTCAACGCAACGGCTGCGATTGCGGTTGCGCATGAACTCGGCGTCTCGCCCGATGCGATCCGCAAGGCGCTCGGCGGCTTCGGCGGCGTGAAGCGCCGCTTCACCCGCACGGGCGACTGGAACGGCGTCACCGTGTTCGACGATTACGGCCACCATCCCATCGAGATCGCAGCAGTGCTCAAGGCCGCGCGTGCATCGACGGACGGCCAGGTCATCGCCGTGGTGCAGCCGCACCGCTATTCGCGCCTGTCGTCTCTGTTCGATCAGTTCTGCACCTGCTTCAACGATGCGGATGCGGTCATCGTCGCGCCTGTCTATGCGGCGGGCGAGCAGCCGATCCCTGGCGCAGACCGCGACGGTCTCGTGTCCGGCCTCAAGGCGCGCGGCCACCGCAACGTGATGGCGCTCGAACGCTCCGAAGATCTCGCGGGCCTTGTCAAGGGCGTCGCGAAGCCTGGTGACTACGTGATCTGCCTTGGCGCCGGCAACATCACTCAATGGGCCTATGCGCTGCCGACCGAGCTTGAAGCGCTTGGCGAGAAGGCGGCCTGATGTTTGCCGATGTCACCTCCGATCTGAAGGCAGGCATGCCCGAACTGCGGGGCAAGCTGGAGGCGAATGCGCCGACGGCGCCCCTGTCCTGGTTCCGCACTGGCGGCCCGGCGCAGGTGCTGTTCACCCCGGTCGACGTGGATGATCTGGCCTATTTCCTGCAGCATCTCGACCGGAGGGTTTCGGTTCTGGTGGTCGGCCTCGGGTCCAACCTTCTCATCCGCGATGGGGGAGTGGAGGGCGTGGTGATTCGGTTGGGCAAAGGCTTTGCCGAAGTCTCGGTCGAGCCCGGCCTTCGGGTTCGGGCCGGCGCCGGCGCTCCCGACGTGAAGGTGGCTCGGGCCGCGGCGGAAGCCGGCATCGCCGGCCTGTCCTTCCTGCGCGGCATACCCGGCGCCATCGGCGGCGCGCTTCGCATGAACGGCGGGGCCTATGGCGGCGAGACGAAGGATGTGCTCGTCGAGGCCAAGGGCCTCACCCGCACCGGCGAGGCCGTCACGTTCACCAATGCGCAGATGGGCTTTACCTATCGCCACTCCGATGTGGCGGAGGATGTGATTTTCACCGAAGCCCTCTTCGAGGGGCGTCCC
The DNA here is from genome assembly GCA_030777385.1 of Pseudomonadota bacterium. GTDB lineage: Bacteria > Pseudomonadota > Alphaproteobacteria > Rhizobiales > Beijerinckiaceae > Microvirga. The sequence goes on from JALYFY010000432.1 coordinate 1,593, forward strand.
GGTGATTCGGCCGAGATCCTGGCGGAAATGAACGCCATCACCGAGGCGCGCTCCTCGACCCAGCCGGTCAACACCCGCACGGGCGGCTCCACCTTCAAGAACCCGCCGGGCAGGAAGGCATGGGAACTGGTCGATGCGGCCGGATGCCGGGGCCTGCGCGTGGGCGATGCCCAGGTTTCCGAGATGCACTGCAACTTCCTCATCAACCATGGTTCCGCCTCGGCTGCCGACATCGAGGGCCTGGGCGAGGAAGTCCGCCGCCGGGTCCGCGAGACCTCGGGCGTGGAGCTCGAATGGGAAATCAAGCGGGTCGGGCTCCCCAGAGCCTGATTCGAACTGGGGCCTGATTCGTATCGAATTTTGATCCCGGTGCGGCCGGGGCGCATGACGGGAGAAACCCATGGCGAAGCACGTTGCGATCCTTTACGGCGGCTGGTCGGCGGAGCGCGAGGTGAGCCTGGCGTCCGGGCGGGCCTGCTGCAAGGCCCTGGAGGAACAGGGCTACAAGGTCACCCCCATCGACGTGCAGGCCGACATCGCCACCGTCCTTCAGGCGGTCGCTCCGGACGTGGTCTTCAACGCGCTCCATGGCCGTGTGGGTGAGGACGGAACCATCCAGGGTCTGCTCGAACTCTTAAAGATCCCCTACACCCATTCCGGCGTCCTCGCCTCGGCGCTCGCCATGCAGAAGGACCGGGCGAAAATCGTCATGGCGGCGGCAGGCGTGCCCGTTCCCAGGGGCATGGTCGTTAACCGTTTGGAGGCGGCGAAAAGTCACGTTCTGCCAGCGCCCTATGTGGTCAAGCCGGTGAGCGAAGGCTCGTCCTATGGGGTCATCATCGTTCGCGAGGACCGCTCCCACCCGCCCCAGGAGCTTATGCGGGAAGACTGGGCCTACGGCGAGCAAGTCCTTGTGGAATCATATGTTGCGGGCCGCGAACTCACCTGCGCGGTCATGGGCGACCGGGCCCTTGGGGTCATCGATATCCGGCCCGCCACCGGGGTCTTCTACGACTACGATGCGAAATATGTGAAGGGGGGCTCGATTCACGTCCTCCCGGCAGAAATTAAACCGAATATTTACCAAAAGGTCCAAGAGTTGTCGTTAACGGCGCATCAAGCGCTCGGCTGTCGGGGAATCAGCCGTGCCGACCTGCGGTACGACGACACTCCTGGGGGAACCGGGGAACTCGTTGTTCTCGAGGTCAACACGCAACCCGGCATGACCGAGACGAGCTTGGTGCCAGAATTGGCAGCCCATGCGGGCTATACGTTTGGCGAGCTTGTGCAATGGATGGTGGAGGACGCTACCTGCAACCGATGACGGC
>JALYFY010000433.1 GCA_030777385.1 Pseudomonadota bacterium
ACCGGCGACTGGTACGCCACCTCCGGCCACATGCTCTGGATCGGCGACCGCACCCGTCAGCTCGACCACGCCCATGTGGAGTACATGCGCGGCGTCCAGAACCCGATCGGCCTCAAATGCGGCCCGTCGCTCTCGGCCGACGGATTGCTCAAGCTCATCGATACCCTCAACCCGAAGGACGAGGCCGGCCGTCTCACCCTCATCTGCCGCTTCGGCGCCGACAAGGTTGCCGATCACCTGCCGGGCCTCATCCGTGCGGTCGAGCGGGAAGGGCGCACGGTGGTGTGGTCCTGCGACCCGATGCACGGCAACACCATCAAAGCAGGCTCGGGCTACAAGACCCGGCCCTTCGAGCGGGTCATGGGCGAGGTGCAGGACTTCTTCGCCATCCATCAGGCGGAAGGCACGCATGCGGGCGGCATCCACCTGGAGATGACCGGCAAGAACGTGACGGAATGCACGGGCGGCGCCCGCGCGCTCACGGATGCGGACCTGCGCGACCGCTACCACACCTATTGCGACCCGCGCCTCAACGCGGAGCAGGCTCTCGAAATCGCCTTCCTCACCTCGGAGCTGATCAAGCGCGAGCGTCAATCGCGCGAGCAGCCGACAGCTCTCGCGGCCGAATAAGCTATAGAAACTTCTTGCAAGAAAAAGGGGCGCCTGAGGCGCCCCTTTTTCTTTACGCAAACGCAACTCTACCAGTATTTAGGCTTAGCTCAGCCAGCCCATGAAGAAGAGGATAAGAATGATCGGCAGCGGAATGCCGATGAGCCAAAGAAGGCCGCCTTTCAACATGTCAGTCTCCCATTGTTTCGTATGAAAACAACGAACTGGGCTGTTTCGGGTTCCCGTAAAGCTTGAGTTCTGCGCAGGCATCGGAGGCCAGAGAGGCAGAGGAGGGATCAGCCTGGCCCCATTGGCGTTTAAGACTCACGGGAAAGCTTTACCCTTTACATTGCTGCGCACCCGGCGGCGCGCTAAATCCGTTCTTGCCATGGCTCAGAACACGCTCAAGATCGCTCTCGCGCAACTCAACCCAATCGTCGGCGATGTGGCCGGGAACGAGCAGAAGGCTCGTGACGCCCGTGCGGAGGCAGCCCGCCTCGGAGCGGACATCGTCATGTTCGCCGAGCAGTTCCTGGCGGGCTATCCCGCCGAGGACCTGGTGCTGAAGCCCGCCTTCCAGGATACCTGCCGGGCGGCCCTCGAGCGGCTCGCCCGCGAGACGGCGGATGGAGGGCCAGCCATGCTGATCGGCCTGCCCTGGCGGGAGGACGAGGCGCTCTACAACGCCTACGCGCTTCTCGACAATGGCGCGATCACCCTGCGCTACAAGGTCGACCTGCCCAATTACGATGTCTTTGACGAGAAACGCATTTTCGACTCCGGTCCCTTGCCGGGGCCGGTGAATTTTCGGGGCATCCGGATCGGCGTCCCGGTCTGCGAGGACATCTGGGCCGGCGATGTGGTCGAATGCCTGGCCGAGACAGGCGCCGAGATGCTTCTGGTCCCGAACGGCTCGCCCTATCATCGCGGGAAGACCGAGGAGCGCTTCAACATTGCCGCCGCCCGGGTGACCGAAAGCGGGCTGCCGCTGGTCTACCTGAACCAGATCGGCGGACAGGACGAGTTGGTCTTCGACGGCGCATCCTTCATCCTCAACGCCGATTGCTCGCTCGCGGGCCAGCTGCCGGCCTATGAGGAGACCATTGCCCTCACCGCCTGGGAGAAAGGGGAGGATGGCTGGGTCTGCCGTGAGGCGCCCATGGTCAGCATCGAGGAGGGCCGCGAGGCCGATTACGCGGCCTGCGTCCTGGGCCTGCGCGACTACGTGGAGAAGAACCGCTTTCCCGGCGTCGTGCTCGGCCTCTCCGGGGGCATCGACTCCGCCATCTGCGCTGCCATGGCGGTCGATGCGCTGGGGCCGGAGCGTGTGCATTGCGTGATGCTGCCCTACCGCTACACCTCGGGCGAGTCCCTGAAGGATGCCGAGGATTGCGCCAAGGCTCTTGGCGTGCGCTACGACATCCTGCCGATTGCAGAGCCGGTGGAAGGCTTCGAGGCCTCGCTTGCGCCGATCTTCGCTGGAACCGACCGGGACATCACGGAGGAGAACCTCCAGAGCCGCGCCCGCGGCACCATCCTCATGGCAATCTCGAACAAGTTCGGCTCCATGGTGATCACCACCGGCAACAAGTCCGAGATGTCGGTGGGTTACGCCACGATCTATGGCGACATGAACGGCGGCTACAATCCGATCAAGGACCTCTACAAAATGGAGGTCTACCGCATCTCGGGCTTACGCAACCGCTGGAAGCCGAAGGGGGCGCTCGGGCCGGACGGCATCGTCATCCCTGAGAACATCCTCACCAAGGCTCCCACCGCAGAGCTGCGGGAAAATCAGAAGGACCAAGATTCTCTGCCTCCTTATGAGGATCTCGACGAGATCCTGCGGGGGCTCGTGGAGCAGGAGCTACGCGTCTCCGAAATCGTCGCCAAGGGCTACGACCTGGAGGTGGTCAAGAAGGTGGAGCGCCTGCTCTACATTGCCGAATACAAGCGCCGGCAGGCGGCGCCTGGCGTGAAGGTGACGCGCAAGAACTTCGGCCGCGACCGCCGGTACCCGATCGTCAACCGCTACCGCGATCAGGGACTGGTGGCCCACCAGAAGGACGAAGCCCTGGAACGCGCCATCGGCAAGCCGCGGATGGGACCGCAGGACGTGTGAAGCTGCTTCCCTCTCCTTTGCGGGGAGGGGCAGCCCAGCGGCTGGGTGGGGTCCTGAAGTCGAGGTGCAGCGTTTCATCCGGCATTCGGTAGCAACGACCACCAAACAACAGGTAAGCGCCTGGACGAGCGGGGGAATCTCCTGTTCGCGATCATAGAAAGTTTTGATACGTCGCTGAGCCAGCGGTTTCAGCGGCGTCGATCTGAGAGGGGAGGACGGGGCAGCAGGATTGGGGGCAATGATGTGGCAACGGCAGGTGAGGCTGGGAGTGCCCACCCCGGCTGGGGTGGGCACCAAGTAGTCAGAACTTCAGGACTTCGCCGTCGGCTGGGATTAGGACACGATCCTGCATCCCGTTCTGCTCGACGTATTCCCGCAGGTCCTTGCGGCTCAGCGCCATGTGGTTGATCGCATCCATGTGGACGGCCAGGATGGTGGCGTTCGGTGCGCCCTTGTACGCACGGAGGACATCGTCCTTGCTCATGATGATCGATCCGACGAAGCCAAGCATGCGAGCCTCGCCGGTGTTCAGGAGGATCACGTTAGGCTTGAACTTGGCCAGGCTCTGATCGACTTCGTTGCGCCAGATGGTGTCACCGGCGAAGTAGACGGTCGGCGAGTTGGGGGCCTGGAAGACGACACCCATGGCCTTGCCCAGAGCTTCGGCCACCTGGCTGTTGGCGTACATCTCGTCCGTGCCGTGCTGGCCGCCGGTCCTCGTCAGGCGCACGCCTTCGAATTCCGTGTTCTCGCCCATCACGCGAACATCGGTGAAGCCCTGCGCGCGAATGGTCTTGGCATCGGCTTCGTTCTGCACGAACAGGGGGACGCCCTTGGGCAACTGCTGATGCTTGTCGCCATCCCAGTGGTCGAGGTGGGTGTGGG
>JALYFY010000434.1 GCA_030777385.1 Pseudomonadota bacterium
TCGTCCGACCAGCCGTCGCTGGGCCGGATCGGCCTCAAGCGCAGGCCTGTGCGGGGGCGGGGGCCGTGGTCGGCCCGGTAGAAGGCCTGCAGCAGCTTGAAGCGCCCGACCGGCGAGGCCCCGTCGCCTTCGCGCTTGGCATGGCTCGTCCCGGAGCGGCCCAGGGCGCAGGGGATCGTGAGATTGCCCACCTGCAAACGGCCCCGCCTGTGGTCGAGCGGGGAGCGGAAGACGCGGATAACATTGACGCGAGAGGGTTTCATCGGCAGTGGAAGGGACCAGGGTCCCTCTTGTTGTCAAGCTGGGAATGACTACTCTTATGCAACGGGCATGATCCAAGGTTCAAGGCTCGCCGCCACAGGCATGGTGGCGATTTTGTCGATCAGGATCGTGCGCGGCGCAAGAGGGCGGATGAGCCGGCTGCAAGCCGCGTGGCTTCGCTTTTTTCCCGTGCTGCTCTACGCTTAATGCCGTCCATCGTGTTGAAGGGTCCAAGATGTCGAATGCCAGCCGCCTTCTCGTCGTCGATGACGATCAGGACCTGCGCGACACCCTTGCCGAGCAGCTCGGCTTCTATGACGAGTTCCAGGTCACCACGGCCGAGACCGCCACGGCGGCCATCGACGCGGTCAAGGGCGACCGGATCGATCTTGCCATCATGGATGTGGGCCTGCCCGACATGGATGGGCGCGAGGCCGTGAAGGTCATGCGCCAGAACGGCTTTCGCAGCCCCATCATCATGCTGACCGCGCAGGGATCCGAGACGGACACGGTGATGGGCCTTGAAGCCGGCGCCAACGATTACGTGGTCAAGCCGTTCAAGTTCGCGGTGCTGCTCGCCCGCATCCGGGCGCAGCTGCGCCAATACGAGGCGAGCGAGGATGCGGTGTTCCAGATCGGCCCCTACATCTTCCGTCCAGGCTCGAAGCTGCTCACCACCGACAAGGGCTCCAAGCTCAAGCTCACGGAAAAGGAAACGGCGATCCTGCGCTATCTCTACCGGGCCGGACAGGCGGTGGTCGGGCGCGACACCCTGCTCACCGAGGTCTGGGGCTACAATTCCAACGTGACCACCCACACCCTGGAAACCCACATCTACCGCCTGCGCCAGAAGATCGAATCCGATCCCTCCAACGCCTCCATCCTGGTCACCGAGCCCGGCGGCTACAAGCTGATCCCTTAAAGCTATGGCGCTCGAAGACGACATCGCGACTTTAAGCCATGCGCCCTTGTTCTGCCTGCTGGAGCGGGATGCGCTGCGCCTTGTGGCCTTCGCGTCCGAGAACCGGATGCTGCGGGAGGGCGACGTGCTGTTCCGCAAGGGCGACCGGTCCGACGGCGGCTATGTGGTCAGCCGCGGAGCCATCGCGCTCGATGCCAGCGATGACGGCTCGCCTTCTGCCTTCGTGGCCGAGCAGGGCGCCTTGATCGGGCAGGCGGCGCTGTTTGCCCGCATCGAGCGCCACGCCACGGCCACCGCCCGCGAGCCCTCCACGGTGATCCGCGTGAGCCCGAGCCTCATGCGCCGGGTGCTGCAGGAATTTCCCGATGCCGCCGCCGCCATGCAGGACGCCATGGCCGAGGAGCTCGCCCGCCTGACGCAGGGCCTGGAGAGCGTGCGCCAGCAGCTCATCGCCATCGACGGCGAGAGCATCCCGGTCGCGCCGCCGGATGAGGACGCTCAGGCTTAGAGCGTTTTCACAGATGAATGACCGGAATGCTGCCCGATGAAGGGCTCTGGGCTGTCTTCAGGCCTTCCGACCGGACAGCGGAATTTCGATGGCGCAGATCACCCCGGACGGGTCGAACTCGATGGTCACGGCTCCACCCAGCTCCTGGGCGAGGCCCCGCTCGATGAGGCGGGTGCCGAATCCGCGTCGGGATGGCGGCTGCACGGTAGGCCCCCCGTTCTCATCCCACCGCAAGGCCAGGGTCCTGCCATCGGAGGCGATGTCCCATGAGATCGAGATCCAGCCGGACGGGACGGAGAGCGCTCCGTATTTGAGCGCATTGGTCAAAAGCTCGTGGATCGCCATGGACAGGGGCAAGACCTGCTGCGGGGGCAGCTTGATGGCGGGGCCCGAAATGGCGAAGCGCTGCAGGTCGACGCTCTCGAACGGCGAAATCGCCTGGTGCACGATGGTGCGCAGTTCCGCGCTGTCCCAGCTCTCCTGAGTCAGGACGTCATGAACGCGCGAAAGAGCTATCAGCCGGGTTTCGATTCGCTCATGGGCATGCTCGACCGTCTGGGAGTGCTTGAGGGACTGGAACGCGATCGACTGGACGGTGGCCAGGGTGTTCTTCACCCGATGGTTCAGCTCGTTGATCAGGAGGCCTTGGTGATCCAGCGCCCGCTTGTGATCCGTGATGTCGATGGCCTCGCTGAAGATCCCGATCACCCGACCCTGGGTGTCCTTCATGGGCTGGTAGATGAAATCCAGAAAGCGCTCCTCCAGCGGGCCGTCCGGTTCACGGGCCAGAAGCACCCGTTGGGCTCGGCCGATATGGGTCTTGCCGGTCCGATAAACCTGATTGCGCAGGTCGAGGAGGCCTTGATCCTTGATCTCCGGCAGGGCCTCGCTGAGTGGGCGGCCGATGAGATCCCTGTGCTCGCCTACGAACTGGCGGTAGGTGTCGTTGGCCATCTCCACGATGTGATCGGGCCCGCGCACCACGCTCATCATGCTCGGCATCTGCCGGAACAGGGCGTGAAGGTATTCACGCTCGGCCCTGAGCTCTGACAGCGTTTCGTCCAGCTCCAGCTGCGAGGCGATCAGCTCGGCAAAGAGCTCCAGGCTCTTCAGGATCTTGGGATCGGACAGCTGCGCAGGCTTGGGGTCGAGCGCGCAGATCGTGCCGAAGATCTCGCCGGACCGCAGGATGATCGGAACTGCGATATAGCTTTCGAAGCCGTACATCTTCGGCGTCGGATGGCTGCAGTAGACCCCATCCTCGCTAGCCTTGTCGAACACGATGGGTTTGCCTGAGGCGCGGATTTCCGAGCAGAACGTGGTCGCCACCTCGAGCTCGCCGCCGACGGGCAAGCCGAAGCCGATCCGGTCGAGCACCGCGCAGGCGGTCCACGAGGTCTCGGTCACCCGGGCGACGGCCGCAAAGCCCAGGCCCGTGCTCTCCAGGAGAATGTTCAGGATAGACGACACCGCATCGATGCGGCCGATGGCCTGGATGTCCGCGGCGATCGCGGGGTCATGGGCTGCGCCCCCTGGGCTGAAAGCCTCAGCATTCCCTTGTGTCATGCCGGAACCATAGCAGGGTTTCACAATTGGGAAACAGTTTTGCCGCTTGGCCTCTTGCGGCAAAATCGGGTTACAGCTCCAGCACCGCTGTCACGGGCACATGGTCGGAGGGGCGCTCCCAGCCGCGGGTCTCGCGGGCGATGTCGATGGAGCGCAAGGAGTCCGTCATGCCCTTCGACAGCCAGATGTGATCGAGCCTGCGGCCCTTGTTGGCCTGGGCCCAGTCGGACGACCGGTAGCTCCACCATGAATAGATCTTTTCAGGCTCAGGCCGCAGGGCGCGCATGGCATCGATCCACTCCGCCTCCTGGCGCAGTTCCTCCAGGGCCTGGGTTTCGATAGGCGTGTGGCTCACCACGTCGAGAAGTTGCTTGTGGCTCCACACATCGTGCTCGAGGGGGGCGACGTTGAGGTCACCCACCAGGATCGCAGGCCCGGAGGTGGGCTTGGCGCGGCCGCCCCAGGCGCGCATCTCCGCCATGAAATCGAGCTTGTGGCGAAATTTCTCGTTCAGATCCGGATCGGCGATGTCGCCGCCGGCCGGCACGTAGAAATTATGGATCGTCAGCCCTGCAGCGGCTTTCGCCTCCCGGCTCAAGGTCACGGTGATGTGGCGGGCATCCTGGCGGCCGCACATCTCCATCACGCTTGTTTCCGCAAAGGGATAGCGCGACAGGATGGCGACCCCGTTGTAGCCTTTCTGGCCCATATGGACCAGGAACGGATAACCGAAGGCCTGCAGCTCCTTCAGGGGCAGCTTGTCGTTCGGGCACTTGGTCTCCTGCAGGCACAGGATGTCGGGACGCCGCTCCTTGAGGAAGCGGCCCACCTGGTCGATGCGCAGGCGAACGGAATTGATGTTCCAGGTCGAGACGGTCAGTTGCACGGGGTGTGGCCCTTCGGAAGATCCTTCCCGGCTACGACAGATTTGGGCCGGAGGGAAGGGCAACCCCGTGTCATCCCCGGCGCACGAAGTGCGGGAAGGGGATCCACTTGAACCCTCAGCGCTGTCGATTCCCTTCCCCTGCGATGGCTTGCGCCATCTCCGGCCGGGAATGACATCGAGGGTAGCGCTCCGGTGTCATCCCCGGCGGTCCGTAGGACCGGGAAGGGGATCCACGATCAAGCGCACCACTATGGATTTCCTTCCCCTCCGCTGCGCGCCCTTCCGGGAATGACACTCGGTCTCAGAAGTCCAGCGGTTGACTACCGGTTGTTGCCGGCGCCGATGATGGCCTCGTACTGGATCTTGAACAGGTCCTGATCGATCCGGCGACCCCGCTCCATCTTGTCCAGCACCACCACGGTCTGGAAGCCCTGCGCATCAACGATGCGCCACTGGTTCAGGTTTTCCACCTGTGGGTCGAAATACAGGGTGATCCGGGACGTGCCGCCAAGGGTCGACGTATCCTCCAGGTTGATGCGCACCGCATTGCCGTCATTGGTAATGCCGGTGATCTTGATGTCTTGGCCGAGATTGACCCGCTCGCGCAGCAGGAATTTCAGCGGTGTCTGGGAGATCGAATACAGGTCCTGGGTGGCGAGCTTCCGGTCGCGCACGGCCACCGAGCGGCCGTCGGCTATCACCTGGAGAGTGGCGGGAGGGTCATATTCGAAGCGCACCTTGCCCGGGCGCTGGAGGTAGAGGGTGCCGCCCTGCCGGCGCCCGTCGCCGCCCACTTGCGTGAAATCGGCCACCATGGTGCTGAGATTGGTGAAGTAGGCGTTGGCCCGCTCGACGATGGTGCCGTTCGCCAACGGCTGCGTCAGGGCCACCGGCTCCGCGGAGGCCGTGACGATGGGCTTGGGCGCAATCGCAATCGGCTCCGGAGCCTCCTCGGCCATGACCGGGCGGGCTGGCGGCAGCGGTGCCGTTGCGGCCAGAACCTGCTCCGCGTTCACCGGCCTTGCCATCTCGGTGCGGGCCGGTGGAGGGACGGGAGCCGCAGCGGGCCTGTGGAAGGACGCGGTCGGCAGGGGTGCCGCCGAGAGGTTGAAGCCCCGTGCGGCGGACGCGGAGCTTGCGGATGCGG
>JALYFY010000435.1 GCA_030777385.1 Pseudomonadota bacterium
GGCGATATCCCGGAAGCAGCCCTTTCCCGCATGATCGACGAGTCCTACGCCTCGTTCCGTCACGCAGCCGTCTGCCCGCTGACCCAGCTTGGCGACAACCTGTTCGTGCTCGAGCTTTTCCACGGACCCACGCTCGCCTTCAAGGACGTGGCGATGCAGCTGCTCGGCCGCCTCATGGACCATGTGCTGAAAGCCCGCGGGGCGCGGGCCACCATCGTGGGCGCAACCTCGGGCGATACGGGCAGCGCCGCGGTCGAGGCCTTCAAGGGGCTCGATCAGGTCGATGTCTTCATCCTCTACCCGCACGGGCGCGTCTCGGACGTGCAGCGGCGGCAGATGACGGCGGTCTCCTCCCCCAACGTCCATGCACTTGCGGTCGAAGGCACTTTCGACGACTGCCAGACCATGGTGAAGGGCATGTTCAACCATGCCCGCTTCCGGGACGAGCTGCAGCTCTCAGGGGTCAACTCCATCAACTGGGCCCGCGTCGCCGCTCAAGCCGTCTATTACTTTACCGCCGCCGTTTCCTTGGGCGCCCCTCACCGGCCCGTCTCCTTCGCGGTGCCCACCGGCAACTTCGGCGATATTCTCGCTGGCTGGGTCGCCAAGCGCATGGGGCTTCCCATCGACCGGTTGATGATCGGCACCAATGCCAACGATATCCTGGCCCGCACCCTCGGCTCGGGCACGTATGAGCTCAAGGGCGTGCAGCCCACCACCTCGCCCTCCATGGACATCCAGATCTCGTCCAATTTCGAGCGCCTGCTGTTCGAGGCCTATGGTCGTGACGACGAGACGATCCGCCGCCTCATGGGGAACCTGAACCAGTCCCGCGCCTTCCTGATCGATGCGGAGCCCCTCTCCCGCATCCGCGAGGAGTTCTCGGCTGAGGCCGTGAACGAGGACAACGTGGTCGCGGAGATGGCCGAGACCTACCGTTCCACCGGCTACGTGCTCGATCCGCACAGCGCCATCGCCACCCGGGCCGGACGCGCCCTGCTGAAGGACAACCGCGAGGTGCCGGTGGTGGCCCTGTCCACCGCACACCCGGCCAAGTTCCCCGATGCGGTGGAACGGGCGACGGGCGTGCGCCCCGCACTTCCGCCGCATATGGCCGATCTGATGGAGCGTCGGGAGAGCTTCACGGTTCTCCCCAACGAGCAGGCTGCGGTCGAGCGCTTCATCCGTGAGCGTGCGCGGGCGGTCAAAGGTGTCGCCGCATGAACCAGCACTTCGTTCGCGAGAAGCGGATTGATATCACGACCCTGCCTAACGGCCTGATGGTGGCCACCGAGCGGATGCCCGAGATCGCCACTGCGACTCTCGGCGTCTGGGTCGGCACCGGCTCGCGCCACGAGCAGCCCCATGAGCACGGCTTGTCGCATCTGATCGAGCACATGGCCTTCAAGGGCACGGCGCGGCGCTCCGCCCGCCAGATCGCGGAAGATATCGAGAATGTGGGCGGCGACATCAATGCCGCAACAAGCGTCGAATACACGAGCTACACGGCCCGCGTTCTCGGCGAGAATGTGGACGTGGCCCTCGACGTGCTCGGCGACATCCTCATCAACTCCGCCTTCGATGCTGGCGAGCTGGCCCGCGAGAAGGGCGTGATCCTGCAGGAATACGCCGCCGTCGAGGACACCCCCGACGACCTGATCTACGACGCCTTCATGGAAACAGCCTTCGCGGGCCAGGCGGTGGGCCGCCCGATCCTGGGCACGCCGGACACCATCAAGAGCTTCGACGAGGCGACGATCCGCGCTTTCCTCGCGCGGGAATACTCCCCCGGCAAGATGGTGCTGGCCGCTGCAGGCGACGTCGAGCACGCGCAGATCGTCGATCTGGCGGAGCGCCTCTTCGGCGCGATGCCGGCCGTCGAGGCAAGGCAGCCGGAGCCGGGCCATTACACGGGGGGCGAACGTCGCATTTCCCGCAAGCTCGAGCAGGCCAACCTGGTGCTCGGACTGCCGGGCCTGTCGTTCAAGGATCCCGGCTATTACGGCGCCCACCTGTTTGCCCACATGCTCGGCGGCGGCTTGACGTCACGCCTCTGGCACGAGGTGCGCGAGACCCGGGGTCTTGCCTATTCCATCGACTCCTTCCACTGGCCCTTCTCCGATTGCGGCCTCTTCGGCATCGGCGCCGGAACAGGCGCCTCGGATGTGCGCGAACTGATGGACGTGACGCTGGCCTGCATGGCGCAGGCGACGCAGGACATCAGCGAGGTGGAACTCGTTCGCGCCAAGGCGCAGATGAAGGTCGCCCTGCTGACGGCCCTGGAGTCGCCGGGTGGCCGCATTGAGCGGGTGGCCCGCCAGCTCCTGTCCTGGGGGCGTGTGGTCGAGAGCGAGGAGATCGTACGCAAGGTCGATGCTCTCGAGGTAGAGCATGTGCGCGAAGCAGGCCGGGTGCTGCTGCAGGGGGCGCCGACCCTGGCGGCGATCGGACCCATCAAGGGATTGCCTTCGCTGGAGAGCATCGCGTCCGGGCTGCGCGGCTGACATGTCGCGCTTAGCCCTGCCCTTTGGGAACGCTCGATTCTCCTCAATCCCGCCGCAAACGAGCCCCATGGCGGCATGCTTAACGATAACAAATGAGTCCTGCGAACAAGTGGGGAGCCTCTTCGGCTCCGTCTTGCTCTCAAGCCTCCTGACCGGTACCAATCCTGTTCCACTGTTTTAGTACCGGACGAAAGACCGAAGCATTGCGGATCGTATCTTTCGCCATAACCCTTCTGTTGGCGACATTCCTGGGGCTCGCCTGGCCGTCAAGCGGCTGGGCCGTGGAGTCCGTGCGCGTCGATCCCAAGATGAAGGCCATCGACCTCACGCCCGCCATCGAGCACAACCGCTCGGAGGGTGACGAGATCCGCATCTCGACGGCGCCGGGGCGCGACGGCATCGTTCGTCGCATCGCCGTGAAGGCCCGCGAGACCGGCACGCGCCCGGACTGGATCGTCTTCGCGCTCACCAACGATACCGACGAGCAGGTGGACCGTCTTCTGGTCGCCCCGCATTTCCGCCTCACCGGTTCCGGCGTCCTCTGGCCCGATCTCGGCGCAACCCGCATCGCCGCCATCACGGCGAGCCAGGGCATCCGGCCGGACCGCGACGACAGCGAAGATGCCGACATCTTCCTCATCACCCTCGATCCGGGCACGACCGTCACCTTTGTGGCGGAGCTGCGCTCCGACAATCTGCCCCAGCTGCACCTGTGGGATGCGGATGCCTACAAGGATCGCGTCAATGGGCTGACCCTCTACAAGGGCATCATCATCGGCATCGCCGGATTGCTGGCCCTGTTCCTCACCATCGTGTTCGTGGTGAAGGGCGCCCTGATCTTCCCGGCGGCGGCGGCGCTGGCCTGGGCGGTGCTGGCCTATGCCTGCATCGATTTCGGCTTCTTCCAGCGCATCTTTCCCATCACCGAGGCAACGGAGCAGATCTATCGCGCCGGTGCGGAAGCGGTGCTGGCCG
>JALYFY010000436.1 GCA_030777385.1 Pseudomonadota bacterium
GCGTGGGCCTGGCAGGGTCACGATCCAGTAGGTGAGCTGCGGCAGGCCTGGAAAGGGCACTTCGACGAGCCGCCCGGCTGCCAGAGCGGCGGCCACCACGGCGTCGGCTGAGAACAGAAGACCATAACCGGCCAGCGCGGCCGAGACGGCCAGGGTCGGGTTGTCGATGCCGTTCACCGTCAGCGTCGCCGGATCGATCCCGGCGCCTTGAAACCACAGGACCTCTTGCGGATCGTCCGGCGCCAGGAGCCACGGCAGGCGCGTGATGTCGCTGTCGCGAGCGAGAAGCTCAGGCGTTCCCACCAGGATGTAGCGCGTCCTTACCAGAGGTTCGGCGACCGTTCCGGGCCAGGACCCCTGGCCGGTCCGGATGGCTACGTCGTAGCCGTCCCGAGCCAGGTCGGCCACTGCATAGTCCGGCGTGATGGACACGGCCACGTCGGGGTGACGGCGCCAGAACTCACCCAGCCTGGGCAGAAGAACGGACTGGGCGAAGTTGGGCGTGGTGGTCACGCAAAGGCCCCGCCGCTTTTCCACTCTTCGAAGCGCCTCGACACCGGCGACGATGGTGCCAAAGCCGTCGTGAAGCGCGCGAGCGAGGCGCTCTCCGTCCTCGGTGAGGGCCAAGTCCCGCCCGTTGCGCCGCAGCAGCGTTGTGCCAAGTTCGGCTTCAAGGCCGCGGACGGCCTGCCCAATAGCCGCGTGAGTGACGTTGAGCACACGGGCGGCCTCGCTGAAGTTGCGGTGGCGGGCTGCGACCTCGAAGGCCCTCAGGGCCGAAAGGGAAGGAAGGTGCCGCCAGTCGGGCGCCGACATGTGAAACCCCGAGTTTCAGATCCGAAGAATTGCTGATTAGCCCACATCAAGCCTGCAAGATAGCTTGGCTCCACACCTGCCTTCGAGGGAGCCAAGCCATGTTACATAGCATCGATCATCATTACTTGCGGTTGGCCGGCCGGTTTGAACGATCCGAGGCCCTTGATCCGGCTGCCATGCACCGGCGCGAACTGGCCAGGATGCTGCGCCAGGAGAGAAGGGCTCGCTGGTTGGCCCGAAGGCTACCGCTGCGTGACTGGATCATCAGTTGGTCGTTGCAACCGAGAAAGACCGCACAGGTCGAACTCGAGGTCAAGAGATGCCGGTCCTGCTGAGCCAGCGTTAGGGGGAAGCAGGGTGGTCCTGGTCTCAGCCCGGACGAAGATAAACAGGCGGGGCCGGATGGCAGTCTCCTACCTCGCTTCAGCCACTTTGTCGCGACACTACCCCTTGGGCTGATGCGCACCTGCAAATACCCTGCGACCGCCCGTCGGCGTGACCTCGCTCCCGCAGCAGCAAATGGGGAGCGAGGCCCAGCTCATGCGCGGCCATGCGCACTTTGCGGGCGAAGGGCGAGGTGGGCGCGCACCAGAGGTCCATGCCTCAGTTATCGTGGGAGGCAAGGCGAAAGACAAAGCAAGCGGATCCCCATGTTCAGCTTCAGCGAGCAGCCTGCAACTGGCGGCAAGTGCCGCGATCCGGAACCCCGACGTTGCCGTTTTGTTCTCCCCGTGGTTGTGTGTGCGCAACTGCTCGGAGCCGGTTACCATGGGCACTCTGGACGACGGACCCGGCCACACGCTGGCCGAAGCGCTGGTCGCCTTGGCGGTCCGGCAAGGCTTGGACGGCGCGGTCGACTGGGCCGACGTCGACGCGATTATCGAGGCGCTTTTGAAGGCGCCGCAGAGCCCTCAGGATCTCCGGTTCGTGCTGACGCGGACGAATGAGCCGGCCCTGGCCCTGGTCCTCCAGGACTGGCTGTCTCGAGCGGTCTCGCTCCGTGAACGGTCGGCCCGGGACGCCGCGCGAGCCGGCGAGAAGGTGATGGCCCCCCTCCAGAACGTCTCGCTGGGCGTCCTCGCCACCTCGGGCCTCGGCTTGGCCGCGGGAACTCTGATGGTCGAGATCGGCATTCCCATCCTGGGAGCCGCGGCCGTCGCGAGTGGGGCCGCCTTCTATGGCCGCTGGCGACTTTCGCGCCGCGAGGACAACGCCAGATCAGCGGCCGAGGCGATCGGTTACCTCGTCGAGGTCGCGCGTGAGGCGGTCGAGTGACGCCTTCGCCGGGAAGACCTCGCCTTCCTGACGGACGGCCATATATTCCAAAGACTGAGGAGGCCCTCCGATGACGTCCTTGGCGATGATGATATGCGTGGCAGCGGTTCTCGCCGCTGGATCCTCGGTCTGGTTCGTGCGCCGCGTCTTGCGCAGCCACGGCCAGGACAGCTTCGAGGACCCGCAGCGCGTGGCTCGCGTCCTCAAGACTGCGCCTTATGACCGGCTTGAGCAGGCCATAAAGGCTAAACAGGCCACAGCGGCCTGAGCGAGGCGCCGGCCTAGCTGCCTCGGCAGTGTTCGCATAAGAACAAATAGAGAACATTCTGGGCTAGTCAAGAGCGCTCGGGACACTTACGTGCAGAAGACAGAGCTTGGAACGGTCGATCAAAACGGGGTCGCTGCTTATTTAGGCAGCGTTTCCGGCCCGGCCCCAGGAAAGC
>JALYFY010000437.1 GCA_030777385.1 Pseudomonadota bacterium
CGTGCTGCGGGGCCAATCCCGGCATGGTGTCGTGGCTCGTGAAGCAGGCGCTCCTCAACATCGCGGGCGATCTCAAGCTCGAGTTCCAGGAGCCGACATCACGTGAGGAATGGGCGCGGCTGATGAGCCAAGTCGGCGTGAAGGGCATCCACATCGCCGAGCGCGACACGCAGCGCGCCAAGTCCGAAAAGCCCATGGGAACCTTCGTGAACACATGGTCGGTGGACGGCTTCGTGTCAGAGGGCCTGCAGCCGGCCGAACTCGGCTGGGGCACGCACGAGACCTGGATGCCGGAAAATGCCGGCACCCTTGGCCCTGACGCGCAGGCGATCTACCTGCTGCAGCCGGGTGCGGCCACCCGCGTGCGCACCTGGTGCCCGACGCCGGGCTCGCAGCACGGCTTCCTGGTCACCCACAACGAGTCGATCTCGATCTCGGACTTCTACACCGTGCGCGAGAACGGAAAGGCGGTGTACCGCCCGACCTGCCACTACGCGTATCACCCCTGCAACGAGGCGGTGCTGTCGCTGCACGAGATGTTCGGCAATGCCGGCAAGGTGCAGGAGGAGCAGCACATCCTCGACGAGAACGAGATCATGGACGGCATCGACGAACTCGGCGTGCTGCTCTATGGACACGGCAAGAACGCCTACTGGTATGGCTCGCAGCTTTCCATTGAGGAGACGCGCCGCGTGGCCCCCTACCAGAACGCCACCGGCCTCCAGGTGACCTCCGCCGTTCTTGCCGGCATGGTTTGGGCCCTGGAGAACCCGAACGCCGGCATCGTCGAAGCGGACGAGATGGACTTCCGCCGCTGCCTCGAGGTGCAGATGCCCTATCTCGGGCCTGTGAACGGCTACTACACAGACTGGACCCCGCTCACCGACCGTCCCGGCTTCTTCCCGGAGGATATCGATGCCTCCGACCCATGGCAGTTCCGGAACGTGCTGGTGCGGTAAACGCGTTTATTGTCATCCTGGCCGCTTCGGGGCGGCCGGGATGACACCTGAGGATGCAGGATGCCCCATTTCGACGAATTCTATGCCGACAAACTGCGCGGCGGCCTTGGCGTCGTGGATGCCGAATCCGTGCTCGATCTTCGCGGCGCATCCCGGGAGCAGGCCGCCGCCTCAATCCAGGACATGCTGGAGCGCAGCCGCTTCGCTCATGCTAAAGCAATTGCCATCCGCCTCGATCCGCCGCCGGAGGGCGGGGGCGAGACCCTGTTCCAGCCCGTCGGCAAGGCCTTGCTCGAAGCCAAGAAGCGCGGCTGGATCGACCGGCTACAAACCCTGCCGGCGCAGGATGGCCTGGGCTTTTACGTGGTGCTCGCCGGAAAGCCCGAGCGCGAGGCCTGAGCCGCTCTCAAGCCTGCACCGGCGCCCGGCGCGAGCGCGGCCGTCGCCACAGGCTGCGGATGAAGCCTGTCACCAGAAGCAGCCCGCCCCAGACAGCGATGAAACCGGCAGCGCTTGACAGAAGCCCTTCCTCCGTCACCGGAAGGGCCGGCTCGAAGTCCCGATAGACGGCTTCCATCACATCCCTGTCTCCGTCCCGCACCATGAGGGCCACACGGGCGAAGGGACCTGCCTGGATCATGGTTTCACGGTGGGCCTCCAGACGACCTAGGCGCTCCGCATTGGCCTGCATGGCCGCACCCTGGCGGCTGACGAAGTCGTCTGTGTTGGAGCGCAGGCGGGCAATGGCGCTCTCCCGCGTCTCGCCGCTAGCCTGGGCGTCCGCGTCGAAGCGTTGGATCACCTGCCTCAGCTCGTCGACCGCGCCGCCGAGGCGCTGACGGTATTGCTGCGCGAATTCGGGACCCTGCGAGGCCGTGATGCCCCCGATGAGCCCTAGTCCGAAGGCGACGATGCGCATGATTCGCGGCAAGCCCAGCCTCCTCAAACCTCAAGAGCTTCAAGGATATCCTGTTCGGCCACTTCGTCGAGGGGCTTTGCTACCTTGAGAGCCCTGGTCTTGCGGCCGGGCTCCATCACGAGGATGACGGTCTCGATCCCGGGGCAGCCGGGATCGTTGCAGGCGATCTCGTTGACCGCAAAGGCGGTGTCCGGCGAGGCTTGGAGAGCGGCGCGGGCCAAGTCCTTCACTCGCTCGACTGCCTGCTTGTCGGGTTTCGGCAAGCCGAAGGACCCTCTCAGGAATGCGCCGAACAGGGCCATGGGCGATCTCATGTGGGCAGGGTCAGGATACCGGCCTGACCGTCCTCGCAGCCGAAGGCGAGGCGTTTGCCTCCCTTGTCCCAGGCCATGGCGGTCACGCCGCTGCTCTTGACGGCCGGACGCACCAAAAGCTCTGAGGCGTCGGTCAGGCGGATGAGCAGGATGCAGCCGTCCTCGTAGCCGACAGCCAGCACATAGGTGTTGGGGTGAAAGGCCACCCGGCTGACCTTGGCCGGGCGCACGCCGCATTCCCGCGGCGCTTTGCCCATAGGGCCTTCCTTCGACTCGAAGGGCCAGATGATGGCCGCTTCCGCACCAGACGTTGCAAACCACTTGCCGTCCCCCGACCAGGAGAAGGAGCGCGTCTTCGACGGGTAGCCGCTCATGCGCATGTGCCCCTTGTCGGGGATGAGCCGCCAGCCGTGCAGGGCGTTCTCCTGCATGGAGGTCACCACAAAGCGGGCATCGGGCGACCAGGTGATGTCGAGATGCGAGCCCTTCCACTGCAGGGATTCCGGCTTGGCCTCCACGTTGGGAAACCAGAGCGTCGCGCCGTTGTAGTGGGAGATCGCAAGCCGGTAGCCCTTGGGTGCGAAGGCGAGGCCGCGGGCCGCGGAGGGCACTTCCAGGGTTTTCTCCCGGCCTTTGTCGTCGCGGGCCACCACGCGCTTGCCGGTCCCGTACGCAAAGGCGCCGCCTGCGCTGATCGCCAGGGAATCGATCCAGGCGCCCTTGGCCTCTGCCAGGGTCTGGGTGGAGCCGTCAGCCCCGGTCACGGCGATGCGGCCATCGTCGCCGCCGGTGACGAAGCGCTCGCCGTCGCTTGCGGCCACCAGCACGCCCGCATCCGGATGAGCCTCGACCCGATGGGTTTCCTCATCCTTGCAGAGCAGAACGCCGCCATCGCCTAAGCCGAAGGCAGCTGTGCCTTTCAGCCAGCCGATGGCCGTGACGTGGGCGCCGGTGTTCAAGGGCGCCACGCTTTGGGTCAGGGACGGAGCGGTTCCGGTACTCATCAGGGCAATTCCTTCTAGCAGCGTGCCCATAGCATAGATTGGCGGGATGAGATCAGGGTCATAGCAGCTTTCTGAGGGGCTGGAGCTACCAATGCGCCGAGGGATTAAACCGTTTGCGCCTTCGATCCCAGAGGGCTTTTGCCTTAAGATGCGCGCTTAAAACGGAGTGAAAGAATGCGAGTCCTGACCCTAGCCGCCTTTGCCCTTACCATGCTGTTTTCCGCAGGTGCCTCCGCACAGGAGCAGCGTGGAATGTCGTCCGACAGGGAAGTGCGGAAGGCCGCCTGTCAGAGGGACGCACGCTTGATCTACAGAACCGGCAACAGAACCCCTGACGACCTCCGGATGAAGATGATGGCTGCCCGCAAGGAGCATGTTCAAAAGTGCATGGCGCAGGCGGGCTGACGCATTAAGCTTGATGCTCCAGGCCTCGGATCGGAAACGGTCCGAGGCCTTTCGTGTCGGAAGGAGTTCTAAGCTGCGCAGGCCAGAAAGCCTTCGCGAATCGCCTTCTCGTTCAGGTCGCGGCCAATGAAGACGACCTTGGAGGTGTGCTTCTCGCCCGGCTTCCACTCGCCCTGCACGTCCCCGTCCAGAATCATGTGGACTCCTTGGAAAACGAAGCGCTTCGGCTCGTCGGGGAAGGCCACGATGCCCTTGCAGCGCAGGATGTTCGGCCCCTCGACCTGGGTCAGGTTCGAGATCCACGGCATGAACTTCTCCGGGTCGACCTCGCCATCCAGATGCACGGAGACGGACTGCATCTCCTCGTCGTGATGGTGGTGATGGCCTTCCTCCAAAAAGCTGGGCTC
>JALYFY010000438.1 GCA_030777385.1 Pseudomonadota bacterium
CAGGGAGACCCGACCTTGGTGCTGCAAGGCGGCGCTCCGGTCATCCCCCATTTGGAGGATGCCTGCCGATACTTCTCCGTCACGTTAGGCCGTCTGAGGCAGGCAGGAGCTTGCAAGGCGCGCAGTCGATGCACTGATCGGGCGAGAGAATCCGCCTACGTCTAGTTAGCCGCTCAACAGCGCATGTCGGACATATGAACTCAGGACACGGTTTCTGGACAAGAAAGTGCCTGAAACGAGTGGCCCCAACCTGCTGCGCCGGATGTGTCCAGAATACGTTCGTTTACTTGACATTCGGAGCAGGGGCAGCGCCGCTGCTCAGGTGAGGACCCGCTTGCGAGCACCTGATGTCTCATGCGCTACGTTGGATAAAGCTTGGCATTTGGGGTACGACCGGTGGCTGACGCCGATCTGGCGACAGAGGACCAGCGCCTCAGGGCGTTGCGGGAAACCGGGATCGTCTCGGCCCCGCCATCTCGCAAGTTAACGGACATCTGTGAACGCGCGAAGCGACATTTCGACGTGGCCATGGCTCTGGTCACGCTGATCGAGAAGGACATCCAAGTCGTCAGAGCTCGAGCTGGAACGGATCTGGAGCAGACCACCCGCTCAGTGGCGTTCTGCGACTTCACGATCCGGTCTGACGACGTCCTCGTTGTTGCCGATGCTCGTCAGGATCCCCGCTTTGCGTCTAACCCGCTGGTGACTGGGCAGCCATTCATCCGCTTCTACGCCGGGGCACCTTTGACCTACCTGCAGCAGATCCGGTTCGGCGCGCTTTGTCTGCTCGACCCGGAGCCGCGCGGCTTCTCGCTTGGCGACAGAGCCGAGCTGACCCTGATGGCTGATGAGGTTGTGAGCTTGATTGCCAAACACCAGTTCGCGACGCTGCTTCCATCTACTGGTGCCTAAAGACGATAACGGAGCGAGACTGTAGGGGTACCTTTCGACACTTGTGAGGTGCGCCTTGTTGGCGACGAAGCGCACCAAGGCTCCGCAAATTGAGGAACCTACCCGCAAGCCGACTTCGCCATCGGCAGGATTTGCTGTCGGTCGGCGCCTCTGGGCTTGGTCCCCCCTAGACAGGTTCACCCACTGAACGCCATTCCCCGAACGCGTTCACCCCCGAACCGGGTTCGCTTACGCCGCTGCCAGCTCGTGCCTCAGGTCCAAAGGCAGCCGACCCCGGACGCTGGACCGGGCAGATCGGCAGGTCACTCGGGGGTTGCTCGTTAGCAGCGCCTTAGCCTAGAACGCCCGCATTCGACTGGACCCGGTGAGACTCCGGGTGGCTCTTCCGGCCGCCGATCCGCCGGACAACCGACACGTCCCACGACAAAGCAGCCTGACGCCCTCGGCTATGGGCCCCGGCCGGGACAGCCATCGGACAACCCATGATCTCACTTGCCGCCTACCGCCAGGAGTGGCTGAGCCACATCCGCGCCGACCTCCTCTCGGGTCTCGCCGTGGCGCTGGCCCTCATCCCCGAGGCGATCGCCTTTTCCATCATCGCGGGCGTGGACCCCAAGGTCGGGCTCTACGCCTCCTTCTCCATCGCCGTCATCACCGCCATCGCGGGTGGCCGCCCCGGCATGATCTCGGCCGCCACCGCCGCCACGGCTGTCCTCATGGTCACGCTCGTGCGCGATTACGGGCTCGAGTATCTCCTCGCCGCCACGGTGCTCGCGGGCCTGCTCCAGATCGGGGCGGGTCTCCTGCGGCTTGGCGCGGTCATGCGCTTTGTCTCCCGCTCGGTGATGACAGGGTTCGTCAACGCGCTCGCGATCCTGATCTTCATGGCCCAGTTGCCCGAGCTTGATCCCTCTCGCGTCGGCCCTCTCACCTACGCGCTCGTGGCGCTGAGCCTTGCGATCATCTACCTCTTCCCGCGCCTCACGAAAGCGGTCCCGTCGCCGCTGGTGACCATCATCGTCCTGACCGCCCTGACGATGGCCATGGGCTGGGACGTGCGCACGGTGGGGGACATGGGGGAACTGCC
This sequence comes from Pseudomonadota bacterium, assembly GCA_030777385.1. Classification (GTDB taxonomy): domain Bacteria; phylum Pseudomonadota; class Alphaproteobacteria; order Rhizobiales; family Beijerinckiaceae; genus Microvirga. The sequence goes on from JALYFY010000438.1 coordinate 2,000, forward strand.
TGACACGCTGCCTGTGTTCCTGCTCCCAGACGTGCCCCTCACCTTCGAGACGCTGCGTATCATCTTTCCCTACTCGGCGGCCGTGGCCGTGGTCGGCCTCCTCGAAAGTCTGATGACCCAGAACCTCGTGGACGAGCTCACCGACACCCCATCGAGCCGCAACCAGGAGTGCATTGGGCAAGGCCTCGCCAACTTCGCCACCGGATTCATCGGCGGCATGGCGGGCTGCGCCATGATCGGGCAGTCGATGATCAACGTGAAGTCGGGCGGGCGCGGGCGGCTTTCGTGCTTCGTGGCCGGCGTGTTCCTCCTGATCCTCGTGGTGGGCCTCGGTGACTGGGTCAGCGTCATCCCCATGCCCGCGCTGGTGGCGATCATGATCATGGTCTCGATCGGCACCTTCTCCTGGTCGTCGCTCAGGGCGCTCCGGACGCATCCGACCTCGTCCTCTATCGTAATGCTTGCGACCGTCGCCACCGTGGTCTGGACCCACAACCTCGCCATCGGGGTGCTCGTGGGCGTGCTTCTGTCAGGCGTCTTCTTTGCGGCCAAGATCGCGCAACTCTTCCGCGTCACGTCCCACGCCAGCGCTGACGGGCGCGAGCGGACCTATGTCGTCGAGGGCCAGCTCTTCTTTGCCAGCGTCGAGGACTTCCTGCGGGCCTTCGACTTCCGTGAGGTGCTGGAGCGCGTCACCATCGATGTCACCCGGGCGCACATATGGGACATCTCCTCGGTGACGGCCCTCGACACGGCGGTCCTGAAGCTCCGCCGCGACGGCGCGGAGGTGCGGGTCGTGGGCCTGAACGAGGCCTCCGAGACCATCGTCGACCGCCTGGGCCAGCACGACAAGCCGGGCGCGCTCGACAAGCTCATGGCGCATTGAGGGAGAGAGCAGCCAGGACCGACAAGATCCTCGCTCCGGTGGACGGCTCCATCTACTCCGAGAGCGTTGCCACCATGCCGCGGGAGCCGCGTCGCGGCTCGGGACCGGAGTTGACCTCCTCCATGTGCGGCTAATCGAGGCGCACACAGACTG
>JALYFY010000439.1 GCA_030777385.1 Pseudomonadota bacterium
CCTGGTCGATGCGCGAGATGAGGCAGTACTCGTCCGTCTGGTGCGCCATGGCCGCCTCTCCAGGACCCAGGATGATCGTTGGCAGGTTGTCGATGGCAGGGGTCAGTGCAGATGCGTCGGTGAAGTAGGTTGCCCCCTTGGGCACAGGCATCTCCCCAAGGAGCGGCGACATGATTTCGAAGACTCGCCGGATCCACGGGGCGCTGGGATCAGTCCATACGGCTGGCACGTCGATGATCGGCAGGATCTCCATCTCGTCGCCCAGGAAGCTCCCGACCATCTCCCGCACGGAGGCATGCCCTTGGCCCGGCACCGTGCGGATGTCGAGGCCCACTTCGGCACGGTCGGGAACCGAGTTGGTGTTCAACCCGCCGTGGAAGGTGCCGATGTTCAAGGTCGGCCCGCCCAACACCTCGTGCTGCCGCAGGTTGAAGTCGAAGTCCGTCAGTCTCACGACCGCGTGCGCTGCCTTGACAATTGCGTTGTCTCCCCTCTCCGGCATGGAGCCGTGCGCGGTTACGCCCCGTGCGACTGCCTTCAGCCACAGGGCGCCCTTATGGCCGATGAGCGGGTAATTGGATGTCGGCTCGGCGACGATCAGGGCGCCGGCAGCCCCCAGAAGTCCCTTCTGCTCGCAAAGATGGTAGGCTCCCTCCGATCCGGTCTCCTCACCGGCGGTGATGATCAGCACCGCGCCGGGGCCTTTCTCCAGCGCAGCACGGTGGGCGATGCAGGCTTCAACGAAGGCAGCAACGCCGCCCTTCATGTCGCTGGAGCCGCGGCCATAGAGCCGATCGCCATCGATATCGCCGCCGAACGGATCAACCGACCATGGCTGCAAACCAAGCGGCACCGTGTCCAGATGGCCGGTAAAGGCAAGCGGCAGGGCATCCCGGCCGCCCATGCGGGCGATCAGATTCGTGCGCCCCTCCCCAAACGGGATTGCAGTGACGACAAAGCCGGTCTCCTCCAGCCGCCTGGCGACGAGGGCTGCGCAGGAGGCCTCATTACCAGGTGGACTGACGGTGTTCCGGCGGACCAGGGCCTGGGTGAGCGTGACAGCGGGTGAGGTCGTCATTAGCCTCGCTTTCCAAGTGGTTTTGCAAGAACAAGCTCACCGGAGGGCGGCCGGTCCTGGGGCAGTGGTGGGATGCTAATGTGGTGTCGGCTGCCGCACCAGAGGCACTTGTCTCGATGCAGGATCGGACCTTTCCGTCCTGTTGAGGATCGCGAGCCCATCGCTTGCAGAGCGAGATGCTCAATGCCTCTGGACATTGGTACGCTTCGGCTCTGTCATCGCAGGGCTTTGCCGGTTCGATTCTTCCTCGCAGATGGGACCGCCGTGTTGGCGAGGCGCCTTGGCGTCCTATCTCGTGAGACACGGATGAGGTGATCGTGATGCGACTGCAGATCCTTGGGTGCGGAGACGCGTTTGGCTCGGGCGGGCGCTTCCACGCCTGCTTTCATGTCTCAGGGGGCTTGGCCAGCTTCCTCGTGGATTGTGGCGCCTCGGCTCTGATCGCCATGCGGCGGTTTGGGGTCGACCCGAACACAATCCAGTCGGTGCTGATCTCCCACCTGCATGGCGATCATTTTGGCGGCTTGCCCTTCCTGTTGCTCGATGCACAATTCGTCAGCAAGCGAAAGACCCCGCTCACGATTGCCGGACCGCCGACCTTGCAGGCGCGCCTTCAGGCTCTCCGAGAGACCATGTTCCCGGGCTCCACTGAATCCGACCTAGGCTTTCAGCTCAACATCATCGAGCTGGAGCCTCAGGTGACTGCCCAAGTAAACGGCGTCTCAGTGACCCCTTATCCAGTCCGTCACCCATCAGGAGCTCACTCCTACGCGCTGCGATGCCAAATCGAGCACCAGATCCTGTGCTATTCCGGGGACACGGAATGGGTTCCGGTGCTCGTTGAGGCCGCGCAAGGCGCAGATGTTTTCATTGCCGAGTGCTTTACCTTCGACCGGAAGGTTCCCTTCCATACGAGCTGGTTGAGCCTGAGCGAGCATCTGCAGGAGATCGGAGCCAAGCGCGTGCTGCTGACCCACATGAGCCCGGAGATGCTTGAGCAGGCGTCGATTGAAGGTGTCGAACGCGCCGAAGATGGCATGGTCCTGGAGATCTGACGTGGGACAAGTCGATGAGGGAGCCGTTCGGGTCCCTCCCCTGCTGCTATGAGTGTCCGACGGGAGAACAACCGTCGCACCTGCGTTGATCGGCCGTGACGGGAGACAGCGTGAGGGGCTCCCCAAGCAACAATCCTTTCACCCATCGCCTCGGCTCCACTTTCGCTCCAGAGAGCAAAGCTTCTCTTCGCAACTGATCTACTGACGAATCAGGAAACATTTGAGCTGTCAGAAAT
>JALYFY010000440.1 GCA_030777385.1 Pseudomonadota bacterium
GCCCACGCTATAGATGAGCTACTGGTCCGGCGCGACCTGGTGCGCCACGACCGATGCCGGGCGCCCACAAAAGGAACACGGCTGCAACGGTACGTGGTCGGGGATGGGCAGGAGTGCAGGGCTCATGACGGGGATTGTAGGCCAATGGGTCGTCTGAACACGATCCCTTGATACCTCTCTGACTCAACCTAGGATTGAACTGGAGGGCTCGTCGCTCCCTCACCTAGCGCCTAGCACATTCCCGGCGGTTTCCCTCGCCCACTTCAGCGACACAGCCCTCCGTGCATGCCATTCCTGGCCTGTCCCTGCACGGGGGGCTTACCCTCCAGCATGCCGCATCAACATCAGGGAACCTTGTCCATGCAGCAGGCATTTGGGACAATGCGAGTAGGAGCGCTGGCCGCGCGCGGGAGTTGCATGTTTCGCCCAAGCGGTCCCATCAGCCGGTGAGTGGGTAAACCCCGGCACGGTTCGACCTGTGTTCCTCGCAGGTGCGCACCGACACGGGCCGGGAGATGGCGCAGCGCACCTCCTGGCCCGACTTCTTCCCCCAGCCGCTCAGTGTTCGCTCGCGGGGGACAGTTTCGGAGATCGGCCGGTGCTTGCGGCTCAAGAGGGCTTGTTCTCAGGCCTGCTCCTGCAGGGTTGTCGGCTATGCGGCTGGCCCTTATAGCCCCGCTTGACGGACGGGAACTCTGGCTGACCGGTCCCGCATTCACTTCGGGCGAGCGTTCCCTTTGTTCTCTCAAGCAGTCGATCTCCGCCATGTACCTCAGTGACGCCTTTGCGGTTCATCCGCTGGTCGCGAGGCTGCATGTGTCGGGCGGCCTCACTGACCAGCACGTCGCGGCACTGAGCGCCGTCTCGTGCGAGACGGCCAGCTATCCGGCGGGGCATCAGATCTTTCGGGCAGGCGATCGTCCGGGCCGGGGCCTCCTGCTGCTTGAGGGCTTTGTCAGCAACTCCAAGGTGGTGGAGAACGGCAAGCGGCAGATCATGTCGCTGCACATTCCCGGCGATCTGCCCGTCCAGATGATGCACCCCGACTGGGCTCTGGACGTCGACATCTCGGCGGTCAGCGCCTGCAAGCTGGCCTGCTTCGACCCTGGTGAGATCTGGGCCGTCTGTCAGGAGCATCCCCAGATCTCCTGGGCCTTGTGGGAATGTGCGCTCATTACTGCATCCATCCACCGGGAGTGGATCGTCAATGTCGGGCACCGTCCCGCCGTCAGCCGGCTTGCGCACCTGTTCTGCGAGACCATGACCCGGCTCGAGGCCGCGGGACTGGCGAGAGATGACGGCTGCGACCTGCCGCTGACCCACGTCCAACTCAGCGATGCGACGGGGCTCTCGAGAGTCCAGGTGACCCGCTCGATGAAGGAACTCAGGCAACGGGATCTCATCAAGTTCGAGAACGGGCGTCTGACCATCAGGGACCGCAAGGGCCTGGCCGAGGTGGGCGGCTTCCGTCCTGACTACCTCTACATTGCCCCCAGCAGGATTGTGGCGCAGCCGCAGGGCTGAGCCGCCCAGCGGCGGCAGTGCTCTGGCAAGCCTGAGACGTCGGCCGTTGCTCCGCCGACTGCCCTAACAGCATCTTCTGTAATCGGGTTTGACAAGACCGGCGGTGGCATCACGTCGCGAGGCCCTCTCTTCTGTTCGTGGTCAGCGTGATGCCGCCACAGGATACGGCTAGGCAGGCAGGAGGGGCCAATCTAACAGGCGGGCTCGATCACGATCGGCTCCGGCGCTCTTGCGGCCTTCTCCAGCCTCGTCCCCGCGACGGGACCTCAGGGCTGGTGCAGGTCAGAGGGGGTTGTCAGGCCACCGCCTCTCGGCTCCAGCAGAACTCTGTACCGTCCCGCCACATGGCGTGGAGCAGGGTGGCAAGCTTTCGCGCCACGGCTACCTTGGCGCGCCGCATGCCTGCTCGTTTAGCGACATTCAGGCCCCAAGCCTTCAAAGCCGACCAGCGGCTCGTGCGGGTCAGAAGCACGTTGGCAGCCTCGAAGAGGGCCTGACGTGCCAAGGCGTCTCCTTGCTTGCTAATATGCCCTGTCCGATCGGTCTCACCTGATTGGTAGCGGCGGGGCGTCAGGCCGAAGTGGGCCCCCACGGCTCGAGAGCGGCTGAAGCGGAGAGGATCGTCAACCGCTGAGCAGAAGGTGAGAGCCGTCACAGGTCCAACACCCGGCACGGTCATTAGCCTTCGGCAGACCTCATCCCGGCGTGCCGCTGCCATGACGAGACCGTGCAGGTGATCTCGCTCAGCAATGAGGGCGGATCGAGCCCGCAGGAGCGGCTCGACGACGGCTTCGAGCGAGAGGCCTTCGACGAGTTCTCGGATCCGGCTCGGGAAGCTTCGCTCCCCCACCTGCCCGACCTTCAGACCGAATCCGCGCAAGAGGCCGCGGATGCTACTGTCGAGATCTCGCAGCTTGGCGACAAGGAGCTTGCGCGCTGTGAGCAGGGTCCGCAGCTCCTGAGACAGCGCCGACTTCACATGCACGGCTCGGAACCAGCCGGTCCGGACCACCTGCGCAATGGCGCGAGCATCGTTGCGGTCGGTCTTCACAGGCATTGTCCTGGTCGCAGCTCGAAGCCGCCGCGTTTCAATGAGCATGACAGGCAGTCTCGCTCGTGTGAGGCCAGCATGGAGCCATTGAGACAAAGGACCAGCCTCCAGGCCAACTCGAGCGAAGGCGAGACCTGTATCCAGGAGAGCCATAGCGAGCGCCTCCGGCTCCGTCTCGGCCGTCAACTCGCGGACGACGCGCCCAGTCTGGTCCACGATGCAGATGCTGCTGGTCTCAAGTGAGACGTCAATCCCGACAGAGTGGGTCATCACGGTACCTCCTCATGCTGCTGCCCCTCGCGGGCAAGCTGGAAGATCAACCGGTCAGGGCAGCCAAGGCTACCCGCCAGACCCGATTACCGTATCTAACAGAACCTGGAACCAAGGTGGTGCCGTGTTGATTCAGGCGGCATGGCGAGACCTCTTCTTTCCGATGATCTGTGGGCGGTCATTGAGCCCATCCTGCCGGCGGAGCGGCCCAAGCCCAAGGGCGGCCGACCTCGGGTGCCGGACCGGGCGGCCTTGACCGGCATCCTGTCTGTGCTTCGCTCAGGGCTTCCTTGGGAGATGCTGCCGCAGGACATGGGTTGCGGCTCGGGCATGACCTGCTGGCGGCGCTTGAGGGAGTGGCAGGAAGCGGGCGTGTGGGACCGGCTCCACCGCGTGCTCCTGGATCGGCTTGGGCGAGCGGGAGGCATCGACTGGAGGCGAGCGTGTCTTGACAGCGCGTCCGTGGCCGCCAGAAGGGGGGCGAGCGCACCGGCCCGAACCCGACGGATCGTGGC
>JALYFY010000441.1 GCA_030777385.1 Pseudomonadota bacterium
GCCATGGCAAAGCCCGACAACGCGGGCGCCGGCGCCACCGACTACATGCACCTCTTCGGCACCGTCGCCATGGGCTATATGTGGGCCAAGATGGCCAAGGCCGCTCAAGGCAAGAAGGCTGAAGGCAACGGCGTTGCGGCCAAGATGGACGCAAAGCTTCTCACCGGCCGCTTCTTCATGGAGCGCGAGATGCCCGTGACCGCCACCCGCCTTGCCCGTATCGTGACAGGTGCGGACACGACCATGGCGATGCCGTTGGAAGCGTTCTGAGTGAAACTAACGTCATCCCGGCCGAAGCAAAGTGCGAAGCCGGGATCGCATGACGCGTAATGAGTTATATTCTGCCAACGATCCCGGGTTCTGCTTCGCAGCCCCGGGATGACACATGATCGTTCTGGGAGGCCTCCATGGCTGAAGCCTATATCTACGATGCCGTCCGCACCCCGCGCGGACGCGGCAAGCCGGATGGTTCGCTGCACGAGGTTCCGGCGGTGGATCTTGCCGTGACGACCCTCGACGCCCTCCGCCGCCGCAACAACCTCGACACCAAGCTGGTGGAGGACGTGGTGCTCGGCTGCGTCGATCCCGTCGGCGAGGCGGGCGGCGACATCGCCCGCGCGGCGGCGCTCAAGGCAGGCTTCGGCAAGGAGGTTCCGGGCGTCCAGATCAACCGCTTCTGCGCTTCGGGCCTCGACGCCGTGGCACTTGCGGCTGCGCAGGTCATGTCGGGCATGAAGGACATCGCCATCGGCGGCGGCGTGGAGTCCATGAGCCGCGTCGGCATGGGCGCATCGGGCGGCGCATGGCCCGTCGATCCGGGCATCGCCATCGACAACTACTTCCTGCCGCAAGGGATCTCGGCGGATCTCATCGCCACGAAATATGGCTTCTCCCGCGATGACGTGGACGCCTATGCGGTCGAGTCGCAAAAGCGCGCCGGAAAGGCCTGGGACGAGGGGCGCTTCTCCAAGTCCGTCGTACCGGTCAAAGACATCAACGGCCTCACCATTCTGGCGCGTGACGAGCATATGCGGCCGCAGACCGACATGCAGTCGCTGGGCCAGCTCAAGGCCGCCTTCGTGCAGATGGGCGAGATGGGCGGCTTCGATGCGGTGGCGATTGCGGCCCACCCGGATGTGGAGTTCGTCAACCACGTGCACCATGCCGGCAACTCGTCGGGCATCGTGGACGGCGCTGCCGCCGTTCTCGTCGGCAACCAAGAGGGCGGCGCGAAGGCTGGCTTGAAGCCGCGTGCGCGCATCAAGGGGTTTGCATCCATCGGCTCCGACCTCGCGCTCATGCTCACCGGCCCCATCGACGTGTCGGAGCTCGCTTTGCGCAAGGCCGGCATGACCAAGGACGACATCGATCTCTTCGAGATCAACGAGGCGTTCTCGTCGGTGGTGCTGCGCTACATCCAGGCGATGGATCTGGATCCTGCGAAGGTCAACCCGAATGGCGGCGCCATCGCCATGGGCCACCCGCTCGGCGCCACCGGCGCCATGATCCTCGGCACGGTGCTCGACGAGCTGGAGCGCACCGACAAGCAGACGGCCCTCGTCACCCTGTGCGTGGCCGCCGGCATGGGCACGGCTGCGATCATCGAGCGGGTCTAACACTTTGTCATCCCCGGCGGCCCGCGAGGGCCGGGAAGGGGATCCATAACGGTGCGCATGTGAGTGGATTCCCTTCCCCTCCGCTGCGCTCCGGCCGGGAATGACACGAAAGTCCGGGAGGACATCATGACGAACTTCACCAATTTCCGCCTTGAGACCGATGCCGACGGCATTGCGCTCGCCACCTGGGACATGCCCGGCCGCTCCATGAACGTGATCACCCCCGAGGTGATGGACGAGTTGAACCGGATCATCGAGACGGTTGCAGGCGACGAGGCGATCAAGGGCTGCGTGATCACCTCCGGCAAGGAGACGTTCTCGGGCGGCGCGGACCTCACCATGCTCCAGGGCCTCGGCACGGAATATGCCAAGCTCGCAAAGCAGAAGGGCGAAGAGGCTGCGATGCAGTTCTTCTTCGACGAGTCGCGCAAGCTCTCGCTGCTCTACCGCCGGCTTGAGACCTGCGGCAAGCCGTTTGCGGCGGCTGTGCACGGCGTGTGCCTCGGCGGCGCCTTCGAGCTGGCGCTCGCCTGCCATTACCGGGTGCTGTCGGATTTGGACTCCACCCGCGTCGGCCTGCCCGAGGTGAAGGTGGGGCTCTTTCCCGGCGCCGGCGGTACGCAGCGCGTAGCGCGCCTCATGCAGACGGGCGATGCCCTGCAGATGCTGTTCAAGGGCGAGCAGATCCGCCCCCTGATGGCGCGCAACATGGGCCTTGCCCATGCGGTCGCGCCGCGCGAAGGGATCGTGCAAGCCGCTAAAGACTGGATCAAGAACGGCGGCTCTGCCGTCGCTCCCTGGGATCAGAAGGGCTACAAGCTGCCCTCGAACAAGGTCTTCTCCGCCGCCGGCATGCAGATCTGGCCGCCTGCCAACGCCATCTACCGCCGCGAGACGCAGGACAACTACCCGGCGATCCGCGCCATCCTCGAATCCGTCTATCAGGGCCTGCAGCTGCCGATGGATCTGGCGCTGAAGGTGGAATCGCGCTGGTTCGCCAAGATCCTGCGCTCGAAGGAGGCGGCGGCGATGATCCGCACGCTCTTCATCTCCATGCAGGACCTGAACAAGGGCGCGCGCCGTCCCAAGGACGTGCCGACGACAAGCCTCAAGAAGGTGGGCGTGATCGGTGCAGGCTTCATGGGCGCGAGCGTCGCCTACGTGACCGCCAATGCGGGCCTCGATGTCGTGCTCATCGACCGGGATGTGGAGGCAGCCGAGAAGGGCAAGGCCCATTCGCACAAGCTCATGTCCGACCAGGTCATGAAAGGCCGCGCCAAGACGGCAGACCGCGACGCGCTGCTCGCCCGCATCACAGCATCAGCCGACTACAACGATCTCAAGGATTGCGACCTCGTCATCGAGGCGGTGTTCGAAGATCCCAAGGTGAAGGCCGAGGTGATCCGACAAGTGGAGGCGGCGATCCGCCCCGACTGCATC
>JALYFY010000442.1 GCA_030777385.1 Pseudomonadota bacterium
TGCGCAACAATCCCGGCGGTCTGCTCGATCAGGCCATCATGGTTTCGGACGCGTTCCTGGATCGGGGCGAGATCGTCTCGACCCGCAGCCGGAACGCCGAGGACACCCAGCGCTTCAGCGCCAAGGCCGGCGACCTGACCAAGGGCAAGCCGCTGGTGGTGCTCGTCAACGGCGGCTCGGCCTCGGCCTCAGAGATCGTGGCGGGCGCCCTGCAGGACCACAAGCGTGCGACGGTTCTCGGAACCCGCTCCTTCGGCAAGGGCTCCGTGCAGACCATCATCCCGCTCGGCGGCAACGGAGCCGTGCGCCTGACCACGGCGCGCTACTTCACGCCGGCCGGCCGTTCGATCCAGGCCAAGGGCATCGATCCGGACATCGAGGTGCTGCAGGACATCCCCGAGGAGCTGAAGGGCAAGGACGAGACCAAGGGCGAGGCCGGCCTGCGCGGCCACCTGCAGAACGGCGGCGACAAGGAAGAGCGCGGCGGTTCCTCCGCCTACATTCCGACGGATGCGACCAAGGACAAGCAGCTGATTGCCGCCTACGATCTCCTTCACGGGGTTCGCAAGGGTGCAGCCAACACCACCACGGCTCCCAACTAAGCCGTAACCGCCCTCTTCGAGGGCAACAACAATGCAAAAGGGCCTGACGGCATATCCGCCGTTAGGCCCTTTTGCATTCAGCAGTCGACAATCGCGCGGAAAGGCTTGTGCGAGGCCCATGGAAGCGGCACTCTCGTTCGATGCTGCGGAACCATGCGTAAGCGCCGGCGATGACTAAAGACCGGTTGCACCCGGTATCCGCAATCGAGGGAGTAGGTGTCGGATGAGGAGCGCAAAAGGATCACAGGCGAGAAAGGATCTGCCCTATCGCTCCTGTGTCGGTGTGATGCTTCTCAACCGGGACGGCCTCGTTTTCATCGGCCGCCGCCACACGGAATCCAGCGACAGCGTATCGGATGGTTATGCCTGGCAGATGCCGCAAGGCGGCATCGATCCCGGCGAGGACCCTTACCGGGCGGCTTTGCGCGAGCTCTATGAGGAGACGAGCGTTCGCTCGGTCAGCCTGCTGGCCGAGGCGCCGGAGTGGTATGCCTACGATCTTCCGACCATGGTCGCCGGACGGGCCTGGCGCGGACGCTATCGCGGCCAGAACCAGAAATGGTTTGCCTTCCGGTTCGAAGGCGACGACAGCGAGATCAACATTCATCAGCCCGGCGGCGGCCATCACAGGCCGGAATTCGACGAGTGGCGCTGGGAGGAGATGCACCGGCTGCCCGAGCTGATCATCCCGTTCAAGCGGCCGGTCTACGAAAAGGTCGTCTCAGCCTTCGCGCCGCTCGCGCCGCAGGGGCTGCAAACCTGAGATCGTCGGACCTAAGGCGGCAGAAGAGTGCACGAGTTCACCATCGGCTGTCGCTGAGCTGCCGCATCCTGAACCGACCTGCAGGAGCGGGTTGATGTCCCGCAATGCGGATCAGATCGCGAGGTCGGGCTTCACCTTCTGAGGCTCACGTTCAGGCCCTCCGGCAATGCGGCCCGGTTTCTCCCCGATCCTTGAAAACGTCAATGATTTCTTAGGTTTCGTTCATGTTCATGAACGCCAGATGTACACAATACGCCTGACGGATCGGGCCCGGAACCCTCTCCCGGGGACCCCGTTGATACGCATACGAGAGGGCTCTTTCGAGCACTCCGCTTCATCGGAGATTTTCAATGCGTGCAACATTCCTGGCAACGGTAGCTGCAGCGGCTCTGTCCTTGAGCGTGGCGGCTGTGGCTCAAACGAGCGGCGGTTCGAGCGGCGGTGCAAGCGGCAGCACGGGCGGCGCCTCCAGCGGCTCTTCAACCGGCGGGGCTTCGGGTGGTGCTTCGGGCGGCTCGACGATCATGACCCCTGGCGGATCGTCCGGATCGGCCGGTGGTTCGGGTGCCGCCGGCACGTCGAGCGGAACGAATGCGGGCTCCGCTTCCAGCACGACGGGCGGAGCGTCCGGTAGCACGGACAAGCCCACGAACAACGCGGCCTCCGGCACCTCGGGCGGAACGCAGGGCACCGCTTCCGGCAACACCAGCGGTTCGAGCACCACGACCACCACCGGGAATGCGGCCGGCACCAGCGGCGGCGCTGCCAACACGACCGGCAGCACGGCATCGTCCAACTCGACCAGCGTGAACGTGACCACGGAGCAGCGGACGCAGATCACCGAGTCGTTCCGGAGCGTCAACGTGCAGCCGCTCACCAACGTGACGTTCAGCGTCAGCGTCGGCTCGACCATTCCGACCTCGGTCACGACCCTGTACGACTGCCCGGACAACGTGGAGCGGATCCTGAGCGGCCTGCCCGAGTGCAAATATGTGGTGGTGCGCGATCAGGTCGTGATCGTGGAGCCGAGCTCTCGCCGGATCGTGACGGTCATCGAGCGTCGCGGCTGATCGGCATCATCTAACCTTGAACAAGGCAGCGCCCGCGGTTCACCAAACCGCGGGCGTTTGCCGTTCTGATTATGCTGGAAGCGGCCTGCCGCAATGGTTTGCAGATCGGGCCCGAAGCCTCAGGCGGCGTGAGGAACGTGAGCCGCTGCTCGCTCGGAGAGCTTTTGGCTCCGGTGCTGTTCCAGAAGCTCCAGGGCGGCGCGCGCATGGCGGCGAAATTCTGCCTTCAAGATTTCGGGCTCGCGCTCCCACACCTGCGCATCGTCCTCAGCGGCGTACAAAGCGCGCGCAACAGCCTCGATCTCGTGTTCCATGGCAAGCCCCTCTCCTTGGCTCAGAATGTTTGTTCTTTGTACTGAGTACCTTCCCAAACCCCGCCGGCCGCGCCGGTGAGTCCTGGGTGTGCGTGCGACATTTTTCGCCCACGGATATTTGTTCCGAGGAGAGTGGAGTCCGCAATGTCGCATAAGAGGTAGCTCGAAAGTAGCTGAGCTGCAGACGGCATTTCGGCTGACTGAGATTGGGAATGACGTTCAGGAAAAGTCGGAAATGGTGCCCCTGGCCGGGATCGAACCAGCACTCCTTGCGGAACTCGATTTTGAGTCGAGCGCGTCTACCAATTCCGCCACAGGGGCAAGGAACCGCGACGTAGCATGAGGGGTGAAGGCTGGTCAATGAGGCAGATGCGAAGGGGCGCCATAAGGCTCGCCTCCCGTAGTCTTGCCTCTCGCTATTCGGGACGCCTTGTGCTCAAAGGGGCGAAAGGGCGAGCGGCCCTGATCCAAGACCTATCGGACTCCCATGCTCAGACGCCTCTACGACTGGACCCTTTCCCTCGCGGCCCGGCCCTCGGCTCCCTACGCGCTCGCTGCGGTCTCGTTTTCGGAAAGCTCCTTCTTCCCGGTGCCGCCGGACGTGATGCTCGTGCCGATGATGCTGGCCCGGCCCGACAAGGCTTGGTTCTATGCGCTGATCTGCACGATCACCTCCGTGCTGGGAGGCATCCTGGGCTATGTGATCGGGCTGGTGCTCTACGACTCCATCGGGGCATGGCTGTTCAGGCTCTACGGGCTGGCCGAGGGGGCGGAGACGTTCCGGCACGCCTATGCCGAGTACGGTCATTGGGTGATCCTGCTCAAGGGGCTGACCCCGATCCCATACAAGCTCGTAACGATCACGTCGGGCTTTGCGAACTATCACCTGGGCTGGTTCATCGTGCTTTCGGTGCTGACCCGGGGCGCGCGCTTCTTCATCATCGCCCTGCTGATGAGCAAGTTCGGGCCGCGCATCAAGTCGATCATCGACAACAACTTCAACGTGGTGGCGACAGTGGCTATTGTTGCCATCGTTGGCGGCTTCGTCGCCTTCCGGTATCTTTTCTGAGGAGACCCTCCGATGAGCCTCGGCATCCGGCAAGCGGCGCTGGCCGTGGCGCTGGGCGCAGCCGCCACCGTGGGCGGCGCCCTCGTGTTCGAGCATGCCTTCGGGTATGTGCCGTGCAAGCTCTGCCTGATCCAGCGCAATCCCTACTACATCGCCATTCCCTTAGGCCTGGCGGCGGCCGCCCTGCCGCCGCGCTGGGGCCGGCTCGGGCTCTGGCTTCTGGCGCTGGTCTTCGTGGTGAGCGCCGGCCTTGGAGCCTATCATGCGGGCGTTGAATGGGGCTTTTGGGCCGGGCCTAGCGATTGCGGCGGCGGATCGGGCGTCGGCGTGGGCAATGTGGGGGATTTTCTCAACCAGTTGCAGAATACCCGCGTCGTCAGCTGCACGGAGGCGGCCTGGCGCTTCCTCGGCCTGTCGCTGGCGGGATGGAACGTGCTGATCTCGCTAGCCCTTGCAGCCGTTGCAGCCAAGGCGGCCGCCGACAAGGGCCTTCGTTTCGGCCGGTAGCCTACGGCTCCAGCTCGCTGTCCCAGTAGAGGTAGTCGAGCCAGCTCTCGTGCAGGTAGTTCGGCGGGAAGAGGCGCCCGTTGGAGTGGAGATCGTGGATGCTGGGGGCGAAGGGGCTCTGCCGGGGCCACATTTCAACCTCGCGGGGCAGCTTGTCCCCTTTTCTCAGGTTGCACGGCGCGCAGGCGGCGACGACGTTTTCCCAAGTGGTTTGCCCGCCCTTGGACCGGGGAATGACGTGATCGAAAGTCAGGTCCTCGCGGGTGCCGCAGTATTGGCAGCTGAAGCGGTCGCGCAGGAAGACGTTGAAGCGGGTGAAGGCAGGATTTCGTGACGGCTTGACGTAGGTTTTAAGGGAAATGACGGAGGGAAGGCGGACTTCGAAGGTCGGACTTCGCACGACCTTGTCGTATTCCGAGACGATGTTGACCCGGTCGAGGAAGACCGCCTTGATCGCATCCTGCCAACACCAGATGGACAAGGGATAGTAGCTCAAAGGCCGGTAATCGGCATTGAGAACGAGGGCCGGGCAGGCCTCCGGTCGCACAACAGGCTGGACGTGTATCGTCACCGCACCTCCCCTTTGGGTAAAAAAGAAGAGTCATATCCCGTATGATAAGACTATAGGCAGTGTGACGCTGTTGTGAAGGTCAAAGGCACGACGTTTGTGACGCACCCACAGGCATGTGGATGAGTCTCGAGCCGTGCCTGCCGATAGGCGAGGGGGCGTGCGACGCCTTTAGCGGGTTGGAACCGGCTTCTCGCCCCGGTAGTCGTAGAAGCCGCGCTTCGTCTTGCGCCCGAGCCAGCCGGCCTCCACGTATTTCACGAGAAGCGGGCAGGGGCGGTACTTCGAGTCCGCCAGCCCCTCGTGCAGCACCTGCATGATCGACAGGCAGGTGTCGAGGCCGATGAAGTCGGCGAGCTGGAGCGGGCCCATGGGGTGGTTGGCGCCGAGCCGCATGGCCGTGTCGATCGAGTCCACCGAGCCCACGCCCTCGTAGAGGGTGTAGATCGCCTCGTTGATCATCGGCAGCAGGATGCGGTTGACGATAAAGGCCGGGAAGTCCTCGGACACGGTGGCGGTCTTGCCGAGCTTGCCGATGAACTCCTTGGCGGATTCATAGGTGGGATCCTCGGTGGCGATGCCGCGGATCAGTTCCACGAGCTGCATCACCGGCACCGGGTTCATGAAGTGGATGCCGATGAACCGCTCCGGCCGGTCGGTCGACGCCGCCAGCCGGGTGATCGAGATCGAGGAGGTGTTCGTCGCCAGCATCGCCTCGGGCTTGAGCACGGGGCAGACGGCCTGGAAG
>JALYFY010000443.1 GCA_030777385.1 Pseudomonadota bacterium
AGCTTGGTGAAATCGACCTTGTCGACCCCGCGCCCGATCTCCTCGTCCGTGGTGAAGAGGATGCGGATCGCCCCGTGCTTGACGTCCGGGTTGTTGATCAGGAACTCGGCGGCCGCCATGATCTCGGCAATCCCCGCCTTGTCGTCGGCGCCGAGCAGCGTGGTGCCGTCAGAGGTGACGATGTCGTGGCCGATCAGGTCGTTGAGCACGGGGTTGTCGCCCACCCGGATCACCTGGGACGGGTCGCCGGGAAGCCGGATGTCGCCGCCGCCGTAGTTCCTCACCACCTGCGGTTTGACGCCGGTGCCGGAGAAGTCCGGCGCCGTGTCCATGTGGGCGCAAAAGCAGATCACCGGAACGTTGTTCTTGTGCGTGTTCGACGGGATCGTCGCGTACACATAGCCGTGCTCGTCGAGATGCGCGTCGGTGACGCCGATCTCGAGCAGTTCCTCGACCAGCAGGCGGCCGAGATTCTTCTGCTTCTCGGTGGAGGGCTGGGTGGGAGACTTGGCGTCGGACTGGGTGTCGATGACGACGTAACGGAGAAAACGATCGGTAACGCTGGAGGCCATGCGGGATTCCAAACTGCAGTGGAGGGCAGACGACTTGTAGCCGGGCAAGGCCGCCGCGTGAATGGGCTCCCTGAAAATCCTTGCCGGCAGACCTTAGTAGGCTCTGCCCACCGTCATGGCCGCGCGGAATTCCTCGTCGCCGTCGATATACACATCCTCCGGGCCCGCGCCCACGGCGTCGAAGAACCGGCTGACGAAGCAGCGGAAGGCGGCGCAAAGCGCGATGTCGCAGATCTGCCGATCCGAGAAGCCCGCGGATCGCAGCCGCTCGATGTCCTGCGGGGAAACCCGGGAGGCATCCTTTGCGATGGTCTCCGCATAGGCCAGCATCTCCACGTCCCGGTCCGCCAGGCCGGCCCGCCGGAAATCCTGCTGCACCGCAAGCACCGCCTCCTTCGAGCCCAGGTCGTCGATCAGCTGCTTGGAGTAGACATAGGAGCAATAGGTCGAGTGCGTGTGCTTTGCGGCGATCAGGGTGATCAGGCGCCACTCCCGCAGGCCCAAGGAAAAGCCCGAGCGGATCTTGTCGGAGAACTCCGTATAGGCCGGCAGCAGGTCCGGCCGGGCCGTGAAGGCTCTTGCGGCCGCCATGACGAAGCCGAGCTGGGCCTTCTGCGCCTCGTAGATCGCCGCAACCCTGCCGCTGGCCTCGTCTTCTCCGATCGTCTGCAGAAACATTGCGCTCTCCGCGAAAAACGCCCCCGGAGCAGCCTAACACAAGCCTGCAGAACCCAGGCTGCTCCGATGGATAGGGGCGCAGGCAGGCGACCCCACGCTCCATCGAGGAGCCCGGACGCGCAATCTCGGACGAGGAGCGGCGCTAGTTTTTCGGAACGCTGAAGGCCTCTGCGGCGCAGACCAGGGTGAACAGGGCGATCACGCCTGCGACCTCCGCAAGGTTGACCAAAATGGAAGACAGGTCGCCGACATAGGCGAAGACGCCTGTTGCAAGCGCAATAATAGCAGCCCAAAACATCATGGGCTTTCTCCCGGCATAGCTTGGTCCGCACTCATAATGATCAAGAAGAAAAAAAGTTCCTAATGCCAAGCTAAAAAATTCCAGAAATCTGGGTTTGCGGCAAGGGCCTGTGCGCCACAGATGAGCCAGGGAGCGAAAGCAGTCCAGGAGCCGGGCCATGCGCCCTCCCGTCAGCCGTGTTGTTCCGGACCTCACAGTGCCGGATCCGTCCCTGCTGGAGGAGGCGTGCGAGGCATCGAGGCGAGGCGAGGTGCCTGAGCGCTTCGTGCGGGAGATCGCGGCGTTTCACGAGATCGAGCACCGCGCTCCCGCAGACGCCAGGCCCTGGTCCGGACGGCTGCGGGTCGGGGCTTTCAATGTGGAGCGTCTCAAGGATCGTGCCGGGGTGCGGGGCCTCCTGCGGCAGGCGGGCGTCGACCTCGCCCTGCTCAGCGAGGCTGATCTGGGGATGGCCCGATCCGGCAACACGCACACCGTCCGCGACCTCATCGGCGCAGCGGGGGAGGGGTATCTCTACGGCGTCGAGTTCGTGGAACTCGACCTCGGCGATGCCAGCGAGATCCGCCGGCATGCGGGAGAGCGCAATACACACGGCTTCCATGGCAACGCCATCGTCACCGGGTTCGTGTTGCAGAACCCGCATCTGATCCCGCTGGAGGAAAGCGGCCTATGGTTTCCCGGCCGCAACGGCGCCCAGCGGCGGATTGGCGGACGCATGGCGCTCGCCGCGCAGGTGGTTGCGGCTCCGCGCCCGTTCTGGGTCGTGGCAACGCATCTGGAAAGCAAGACCGATCCGGCGGATCGCCAGGCGCAGATCCGGCACCTGCTTCGGGCGCTTGACGCGATCGCGCCCGGCGAGCCCTGCATCATCGGCGGCGACTTCAACACCAAGGCCCTGCCGCGCGGGGAAGACGGGCGGCATGGGCTGCTGGAGGCGCCGGAGCGGGACGAGCCGCTTTTTGCCGACCTGAGACACGCAGGCTTCGAATGGGCCGCCGCGAATCTCCCGCAGCCGACTCAAGGCCCCGGCCCCACGAACAAGCACGAGCCGCCCTTCGGCAAGCTCGACTGGCTCGTGGTGCGGGGCGTCGAGGCGACGAACCCGCAGGTGGTTGCGGCGGTGGACGAGCAGGGCAGGGCCGTCTCGGACCACCACCTGATCACAGTGGATGTCAGCCTTTGAGAAGCGACTCGGTCTTGCGCCGAGCCCAATGCCCGCTCAGGAATGTTTGCTTTTGATCTGCCTCTTGTTCCGACTATGTACCTGCGATGACGTCATATTATCCATAATTTCCTGGCAGATGAGAACATCCGTGAACCAACGCTTCCGCGGGCAGATCATGCCGCCGGGAGGAAATTGCGGATCAGGCTGTGCGATTCAGCTTGACAGCGTGACGCTCTTAGAGTACAAAACAAGAACACTGACGAAGTGTGAATGCAGCCCCGCATCGCCGACTCAGAGGAAACCTCCGCCGCCCCAGCGTCCCCCGCTCGGGCGGTTTTTTATTGGCTTCATCCATGTACCCACGCAAAGAAATCTCCGCCGAGCAGCAGCAGCTGGCCTGGGAGATGTACTCCCGCGAGCCGGGCAGGCACCTGCCGGAGATCGAGAGGTTTCTCGGGGTCGGCTCAAGCACCTTCGCGCGCCTGCGGCAGCGCTGGGGCTGGCCGCCACGGCGAACCGCGCTCGACCAGAACGCGCTCACCAAGGCAGCGAAGGATGAGGGCGGCGTCGCGGGCCTCGGCATCGCGGCAGCCGCCTCCCTGAGCGATGCGGCGCGCAACCTGGCGCAGGCCACGCGAGCGCAGATCAATATCCTCATGGACGAGCAGCGCACCGGCCGCGCCACCGATCACGACAAGACGTCCCGCAGGCTCGCGTCATACGCCAAGACGCTGGCAGCCGCCCGGGCGCTTCTGGAACAGGAAGGCTCTCCGCTCGATGATGCCGAGCACCACCACCAACCCCGCCGCAGCCTCCACGAACTCCGCGCCGAGCTTGCTCACCACCTTGAGCGGGTTATTGCGGAGGAGGAAGCTCGCGGACGCGACGGCCTCCTGGTCTGAGGAGGATTTCGAGGCGGTTCTCCGCCATTGGCCGATCCGCTGCCGGCCCGAGCAGCGCCAGCCGGGGCTAAGCCGGCTTCACGACCCCTGGACCGTCTGGCTCATGCTCGGCGGACGCGGGGCGGGCAAGACCCGCGCCGGCGCGGAGTGGATCCGTGGGCTGGCCCTGGGCGATCCCGATTTCACGCAACAGCCGCTGCGCCGCATCGCGCTCGTCGGCGAGACCTTTGCCGACGCCCGCAACGTGATGGTGGAGGGGCCGGCCGGCATTCTGGCCGTCCATGCCCGCCACGAGCGGCCCACCTGGTCGCCTTCCTTGCGCAAGCTCGAATGGGCAAACGGCGCGGTGGCGCATGTGTTCTCGGCGGAAGACCCCGACTCCTTACGCGGCCCGCAGTTCGAGGCCGCCTGGGCGGACGAGCTCGCCAAGTGGAAGCACGTGGAGGAAACCTGGGACATGCTGCAGTTCGGCCTGCGCCTCGGCGCGCATCCGCGCCAGATGGTGACCACGACGCCGCGGCCGATCCCGCTCCTGAAGCGCTTTCTCGCCGACCCGACGGTGGCGGTCTCGCGGGCAAGGACCGCCGACAACGCGGAGAACCTGGCGCCCGCCTTTCTCGACGCCGTCGTGGGCCGCTATGCGGGCACGCGGCTCGGGCGGCAGGAGCTCGACGGCGACATCATCGAGGATCGTCCCGATGCGCTCTGGACCCGCGACACCGTCGAGGCAGGCCGGATCGGTTGTGCGCCGCCGCTCATGCGCATCGTGGTGGCGGTCGATCCGCCCGCCTCCTCGTCGAAGCGCGCCGACGCCTGCGGGATCGTTGCCGCGGGCGTGGACGAGTCCGGCGTGGCCTATGTGCTGGAGGACGCGACCGCCTCAGGGCTCAAGCCGCCCGAATGGGCCGCCAAAGCGGTGGCGCTCTACCGCAGGCAGGCCGATGCGCTGGTCGTCGAGACGAACCAGGGCGGCGAGATGGCAACGAATGTGATCCGCGAGGTCGATCCGTCCGTGCCCGTTGCGAGCGTGCGCGCCACGCGCGGCAAATATCTGCGCGCGGAACCTGTATCCGTTTTGTATGCGCAGGGCCGCGTGCGCCATGTGGGAGCGCTGCCGGAACTCGAGGACGAGCTGTGCGATTTCGGCCCCTCCGGCCTCACCTCGGGCCGCTCGCCCGACCGCATGGATGCACTCGTCTGGGCGCTCACGGAGTTGATGCTGCGGGAGCGGCGCGAGCCGCGGGTTCGGGTGTTGTAAACACAATTTTTCCTCCCCTCGAGGGGAGGGGCAGGGTGTGCCCGGGTGAGTGGTTGCCGCGTTAGGCGCGGGCTCACCTCTCCCATGGGGAGAGGTCGGACCGGAGGTCCGGGTGAGGGGGCACGCGCTTTCCGGATAGACCTGTAACCCCTCACCCGCCACGCTCACGCGCGTCGACCTCTCCCTCAAGGAGAGGTGAGGCTGTCGCAGCCCTTACGCGTTCTGGATGAAGGCAGCGCCCTGACTTTGCGATTGAGGCCCGTAATAATCGCAGAAAAA
The DNA here is from genome assembly GCA_030777385.1 of Pseudomonadota bacterium. Taxonomy (GTDB): domain Bacteria; phylum Pseudomonadota; class Alphaproteobacteria; order Rhizobiales; family Beijerinckiaceae; genus Microvirga. Next base: position 5,156 of record JALYFY010000443.1, read on the forward strand.
GAACGCCCCGGCCGGAGGATGGTGTTCACGCACGTCTCCGGCCAGGGCGCCGTGACACCCGTAGGGGCAAAAATTGGCGTCACGATGGATTAGCTAAGCCTTATAGGCTGACCCGCAAGGCTACTGATGGGGTGCGTCTTTCGCGCCGCTGCGGCCCCTTTCGGGGCATCGCAGGCGCAAACGGCGATTTGTCATGGGAAGAGCGTTCGCTCCAGGCCATTGGCTGAGGCGGACGGCAGTTCATCCGTGCCTGTCCGCCCCGCCGTCTGCCTCGTGTCGTCCCGCCGGGACGACAGAGCTCGAGAAACCGATGGTCGCGCCAGCCGGGAGGAAAACCGGACCGGCTGGCGCGTGAATGCTGCCGGGTGCCCCCGCAACACCTGAAGATTACCGTAAGGTATGTGACCGTCCAATGACATGCCGGCCGGAACTGCACGCTTCTTCATCGGGGCATGCGGAAGTTGCAGTCATTTGGCGAGCGGGGAGGCAGGTTTGCGTTTCGTGAATGCGAGGTGTCATCCCCGGCGCACGAAGTGCGGGAAGGGGATCCATACCGTGAAGCATGCAAGTCGATTCCCTTCCCCTGCGATGGCTGCGCCATCTCCGGCCGGGAATGACACTGAGGTTGACGCTCCGATGTCATCCCCGGCGGTCCGCAGGACCGGGAAGGGGATCCATCCGCACGCTCAGCGCTGATGGAATCCCTTCCCCTCCGCTGCGCGTCCTTTCGGGAATGACACTTTTTTCTTCATGCCCCGGCATCCCGGGCAGGAGCTTTTCATGTTGAATCGATTGACCCGCTGGCTCCAGGTTCCGCCTGAGGCCAAGGCTTCCCGCGTGCAGGGAGCCATCGCGCTGTATGTGGCCGGCCACGCCGTGTGGACGCCGCGCGATTACGCGGCCTTGTCGCGCGAGAGATTCCAGAAGAACGCCATCGCGCACCGCGCCGTGCGGCTGGTGAGCGAGGCTGCGGCATCGCTGCCGCTGGTGCTGAAGCAGGAGGGGCGGGAGCTGCACCGGCATCCGTTGCTGCAGCTTCTCTCCCGGCCCAATGCGCGAGAGGGCGGACAGCGCTTTCTCGAGAGCCTCTACGGGCACCTGATGGTGTCCGGCAATGCCTATGTGGAGGCGGTGAGCCTCGACGGCCTGCCGCACGAACTCCATGCGCTCCGGCCCGACCGAATGCGCGTGGTGCCCGATGCCGACGGCTGGCCCGCCGCTTACGAGTACACGGTGGGCGCGCAAGCCGTGCGCTTCGCGGTTGAGGGGGAGGCGCTGCCGCCGATCCTGCACCTGACGCTGTTCCATCCGGCGGACGACCATTACGGTCTCTCGCCCATGGAAGCGGCGGCCACCGCGCTCGACATCCACAACGCGGCGGGCGCCTGGAACAAGGCGCTCCTCGACAACGCGGCGCGGCCCTCCGGCGCGCTCGTTGTCGGCGGCGCTGCGCTGACCGATGCGCAGTTCGACCGGCTGAAAGGAGAGCTGGAGACGAACTACCAGGGCGCCGGCAATGCGGGCCGTCCGCTGCTCCTCGAAGGCGGCCTCGACTGGAAGCAGATGTCAACAAAAGACGCAGCTTTTTGGAACTACTGCCTTCGCCTTGAGGACCGCATCTACTGCTTTGAGTGTTGTGAATTACGAGGGAAAGCTAACTAATCGAGTATCTTCAGATTGAGAACAAAACTAGAACGAAAGGCTTATGCTGGTGTGCTGTGCCATTGGGGTAGGTGATACATGTCGGACTTTGACCTTGAGACGGTTTCTAAGGGAGCAACCGCCATCAAAACATCGATTGATGCGTTCAGAGGAGCTGTACGACTCTTGCGTGAGGCGAAGGATTCGCTCCCCGCGTCCAACCAGACGGAGACGGTGGGAAGGGCTCTTGATGAGGCTGAGAAGTCGGCCAAAGCTGCGGAAGCCCAACTAGCACAGGCTCTAGGCTATGAACTTTGCAAGGCACACTTTCCGCCAGTCATCATGCTCGACGTTGGGTTTTATACCGACAGGGCAACCGGCAAACCACTGAGTGTTTTTGAGTGCCCAAGATGTGGAAGGTCTACGAGGACTATGACCTACACCAGGACAGCCCCGACAAGAGAACGGCCTGGAGCCTAGGCCTCCTGGCGCATTCCAGGAAAAAGGAAACACCCTAGCCGGGGAGGGGGCAATCCTCGGCTAGGGCGCTGGGGTGTCTGAGCACACCACGCCGGGCTGATACGCAACGCGCCCGGTGGCCTCCTTATGAAACGGCTAAGGTTAATGCTCAGTTCCGAGGACATTGATCAGTTACTAAGGTCGGAAAAGGTAGCACGGTGCTGGACGCGTAACTCCTCAGCGGCCTCTTGAAGAGGCAACCGTCTTTCCTGATGGCGGGAGAGGATGTCTTGCCTGACAAACTCTTTAAGATCCTCCTCAGCGCCGCTCTTATCGAGCAACTCCAGTTCACGAGCGGTTCGCGCATCCATGCACTCAAGAGCGTCCAAAAGGTTATGCAATCTAGCCTCAATCTCCGGGGCAAGCATGGACGGATAGGCGGTCACCTCGCTTGGTGCTCGCAGCTTCCGATCATACTTCATGGCGTTCCCCCTGGTGTTCTAG
>JALYFY010000444.1 GCA_030777385.1 Pseudomonadota bacterium
GCGCCGCAATCAGGCGCCCCTTGGAGATGATCTGGCCGGCGCGCTTGCTCCTGTAGTCGAGAGCCTCCGCCAGCTCCGGGCGGAACACCACGATGGCCTCGGCCATCAGGCCGCCGTTCTTGGTGGCGCCGAAGGAGAGAATGTCGACGCCCCTCTTCCACGTCATCTCCGCCGGCGTGCAGCCGAGCGACACCAGCGCATTGACGAAGCGGGCTCCGTCCATGTGGAAGGCCAGGCCATGCTCGCGGCAGACGGCTCCCAAAGCCGCGATTTCATCGAGGCTGTAGACCATGCCGCATTCGCTCACCTGGGAGACCGATAGGGCTTTCGGCGGCATCTGCTTTACGGCCCTTGGCAGGCTCCCGAGATAGGCCGCAACCTCATCGCTTCTCAGCTTGGCGCCCATGCCCGGCAGCCCGGCGAGCTTTGCCCCGTGCATGAAGAACTCCGGCGCGCCGCACTCGTCGTCGATGATATGCGCCTCCCTGTGGCAGACGCACAGCCCGTAAGGCGGCACGGCGGACGCGAGAGCAAGCGCATTGGCGGCAGTGCCGGTGGTGACGAAGAACACCGAGACCTCACGCTCGAAGATCTCGGCAAAGCGTGCCTTGACCCTCTTCGTGATCTCATCGTTCCCATAGGCCGCCATGGAGCCGGCATTGGCTTGCATGATGGCCTGGAGAACGGGAGCGCTGGCGCCCACGATGTTGTCGCTCGCAAAGTTCATGAATCAACTCCTTGGCACGCACCCTCCCGATAGGAGCCAACATGTCAAGGTCATTGACCCATCGGTGAAGACTTTCGTCTCAGCAGCTCAAATGCTGCGTTTGTTACATTCGGAGTCTCCCGCTTGTAACTTTTGTCTAAAATTTTTCTAAACCCTCTTGTGCGCTGCACCGATCTCTGGCACTTTGACGCTATTAGGACAGCGATACTGTCCCTTTTGGGGTGCCTGCACCCTACCTTCGCCCTTGAGGTTTTCTTGATGCTTCGCCTGACGCGAACGAAACGAGATACCACGAAAACCGCCCGCAAAACGTGGGCGGAACGGGCGACTCTGGGCTGACTTCTACAGCCCACAGGATGCCCGCGAGGAGCGGGCTCCCCTGCCGGACCCAAACCTCGAAACCCAAGAAGCGGCGGGCACCCGGACGATCCGATCATCCGGCGGGCCCAAAAGCCGCCTCAAAGAACAGCGCATTGTGCGGAAAAGTGGACCCGGTTTTCCGCTCCAAACAATGCGCAAGGTAGAAACAGAGCATCGGGTTAGTCCCAAAAGTGCAAATCCACTTTTGGGCCCGATGCTCGGAAGACGTGTTCGGATGTGAGGATCTGCCATGAGCGACGTGCCGACCAAGAGCCTGGAAGCCCAAGTGCCAAGCCGCACGGCCACCGCGACGGACGCTGTCAAAGTCGTGCGCGATCCGGGCCTGCCCGTCGCTCAGGGGCTCTACGATCCATCCAATGAGCAGGATTCCTGCGGGGTCGGCTTCATCGCCGACATGAAGAACCGCAAGACCCATGACATCGTCGAGCAGGGCCTCGCCATCCTCAAGAACCTGGACCACCGCGGCGCGGTGGGCGCGGACCCGAAGATGGGCGACGGCTGCGGCATCCTGGTTCAGATCCCGCACAAGTTCTTTGCAGCCGAGTGTGCCAAGGTCGGCATCTGGCTGCCCGAAGAAGGCCAGTACGGCGCAGGCCACCTGTTCATGCCCCGCGACCCGGAGGGCTTCCGGCTCGTGGAGGAGATCGTGGCCAAGGCCATCGCCGACGAGGGCCTGCAGCTTCTCGGATGGCGCGACGTTCCGGTGGACTCAACCGACCTCGGCGAGAGCGTGAAGGCCACCGAGCCCCAGCACCGGCAGATCTTCGTCGGCAAGGGCAAGGGCATGGACGAGCCTGAGACCTTCGAGCGCCGCCTGTTCCTCGCCCGCAAGGTCATCTCCAACGCCGTCTATGACATGAAGGACCCGCGCACGGCAGGCTATTACCCGGTCAGCCTGTCCTCGCGCACCATCGTCTACAAGGGCATGGTTCTGGTGAGCCAGCTCAGGGACTATTACCTCGACCTGCAGGACGAGCGCTTCGAGAGCGCCATCGCCCTCGTGCACCAGCGCTTTGCCACCAACACCTTCCCCACCTGGCAGCTCGCCCACCCCTACCGCATGGTCGCCCATAACGGCGAGATCAACACGCTGCGCGGCAACGTGAACTGGATGGCCGCGCGTCAGGCCTCGGTCGATTCCGAGCTCTTCGGCAACGACATCTCGAAGATCTGGCCGATCTCCTATGAGGGCCAGTCCGACACCGCCTGCTTCGACAATGCCCTCGAATTCCTGGTGCGCGGCGGCTATACGCTCTCGCACGCCATGATGATGCTGATCCCGGAGGCCTGGGCGGGCAATCCGCTCATGAACGATGACCGGCGCGCCTTCTACGAGTATCACGCAGCCCTCATGGAGCCGTGGGACGGCCCCGCCGCCGTTTGCTTTACCGACGGCAAGCAGATCGGCGCAACGCTGGACCGCAACGGCCTTCGGCCCGCGCGCTATCTCGTCACCGATGACGGCCTCGTGGTGCTCGCCTCCGAGATGGGCGTGCTGCCGATCCCCGAGGAGAAGATCGTCGAGAAGTGGCGCCTGCAGCCCGGCAGGATGCTCCTCATCGATCTCGAGGAAGGCCGCATCGTCTCCGACGACGAGATCAAGCAGCAGCTCTCCAATGCGCATCCTTACAAGGAATGGCTCAAGCGCACGCAGATCGTGCTGGAGGACCT
>JALYFY010000445.1 GCA_030777385.1 Pseudomonadota bacterium
GATCCCGATTGTGTTTTCGTTCGTCGGTGATCCCGTCGGGGTGGGTCTGGTGCAGAGCCTTGCTCGTCCGGGCGGCAATGTAACCGGGGTGACCAGCTTAGTACCCGGTGCCTACAACGCGAAGAGCTTCGAGATTATAAAGGAGCTTCTGCCGAATGCGCAGCGAGTGGCGGCGCTAACCAACCCCATGAACGAGTCGGCCCGACTGCGCATGTCGCTCGAAGTTCCGATGGTCTCCCAATTAGGTCTCCAGATTGAGGTGATTGAGGTTCGTGCACCCGAGGAGATCCCCGGTGCTGTCGCAAAGGCAAAACGGCTCGGTGCGGATGCGTTGGTGATCGTTGCCGACCCGATACTGATCATTCCGCCGAACCGAATTCCTGACCTCGCCGCCCAAGCGGCGCTTCCGGCGATTTATCAGGCCCGTGACGCGGTGCAGGCCGGAGGGCTGATCGCTTACAGCCCAGACGTGATCGGGATTGCCCGCCGCCACGCGCACTACGTGGACCGTATCTTAAGGGGGGACTCTCCAGCGGAGTTGCCGGTCGAGCAGCCGACCAAGTACCTACTCGTCATCAATCTCAAGACTGCGAAAACGCTCGGCCTCACAGTACCGTCTTCCCTCCTCGCCCGCGCCGACGAGGTGATCGAGTAAGGGCTCGTGGGGGGCGGCCCTCTTTTCGTAAGTTCAAGTACGGAACGGCGCCGATGGATTGGGACCCGCATCGCGGTGGGTCCCAACGTCCTTCACGCCGGAGCGCTCAGAACTTGCACTGCGGTGCAGGCGCGTCCAATTCTCCCCGGAAGGATTGCCCCACCGGAGCAAAGATGACGGTCACGTCCTTGGCTGGTGCTCCGGACTCGTTGCGGCCGATATGGCCCTTGCCGGTATCGACATAACCCTGACCCTTCGAGACCACCTTCGGCGTGCAAGTCGGATCATCACGCTCGTAGAACGTAACCTGCCCTTCGGTGATGGTGATGAAGACCGGCCCTGGATGCGAATGCCACCCGGTCGAACTTCCCGGTGCATAGTCATGCGTCCGAACGACGATATCGACCGGCCGCTTCGCCTGGGCCGAAAGCTCCATGGCACGCGGGTCTGACTGCAGATTGAACGCGTCAAACGTTGCCCTGCCAAGCACGTTTGGGGTGACCCCCACCGCTGGCTCCGCCGCGGCGGGCGAGATCAAGGCCAGGAATGCAACGGCAGAAGCGATGTGTTTCATGGTGCACCTTCTTCATGGAGGCCGCCGAGCATGCGCCTAAGCTTGAGCCAAGAAAAGGATGCAAGGCTGACCCTTCGCGCGTCTGCGACGAGCGCTTAAGCCCGTATATGGAACTGCCCTCGTCATCTGTTTGGGTTGTGGTAGAATAGGTCCCCTCTAATCCGATCCCGATGGGAGCATCGAATGAGGCGGCGGGAGTTCATGGCCGTGCTCGGCGCGGCCACTGCATGGCCATTGCCCGTACGCGGTCAGCAACCGCCAAGTTGGCTTCGCGTTGGCACGAGCAGCGTGCAGCCGCGGACGACGGCGGTCTTCGTCGCCTTCGTCGAACGCATGGCCGAGCTGGGTTACGAGGAGGGCAAGAACTTCTCGTTTGAATACGTGCAGGCCGCGAACGTCGCCGGATACGAGGCCGCCTACCGCGAGCTTGCCAGCCGCAAGGTGGACATTCTGCTCGCAGGGGGCTCGGAGGTCGGCCTCAAATCGGCCCTGGCGACGGCCGGCATGCGGCCTGTCGTCATGGTGGCCACCGATTACGATCCGCTCGCGCGTGGCTACGTGAGTAGCCTGGCGCGGCCCGGCGCCAACCTGACGGGCATCTCCTCTCAACTGATCGAACTCACTGAGAAGCGCTTACAAGTCGTCAAGGAGGCGTTCCCGGCCATGCAGGCGATCGCCGTGTTCTGGGACGAAATATCCGCCGACCAATGGCATGCGGCGGAGAACGCGGCTCCGAGGCTCGGGTTGCGGCTTGCCGGGGTTGAGTTTCGCGAGCAGCCCTACGACTACGAGCGCGCTTTGGCGAAACTGCCGCCCGAGCATCGCCGTGTTCTGATGGTGCTGACGTCGCCAGTCTTCGCCGTTCCCGACCGCGCGCGGCTTCCCGACTTCGCCCTACGGCACCGGATGGCGTCCATCTTTTTCTTGCGCCAATATGTCGACGTCGGGGGTCTCATGTCCTATGGGGCGAGCTTCACGGCGATGTATCGGCGTGCTGCCGAATATGTCGACCGCATTGCGCGCGGCACCAGGCCCGCCGACTTGCCTGTCGAGCAGCCGACCAAGTTCGAATTGATCGCAAACTTGAAGACCGCGCGAGCGCTCGGCCTGACGATCCCGCCATCGATCCTCGCCCGCGCTGACGAGGTGATCGAGTGAGGGGCTCGCGCGAGGGCGCCCTCTTCCCGTAAGCTGGAATATGGAACCTGATTTGAAGTACTCGTGAAGATCTCAACCGGGTAGCCGTGCGCAGGCCCAGGCAGGATTTCCCGCGATCTATCTGGTGCGTAAGGAGATGGAGGCGGGGCTCTGATTGCTCACAGTTAAGACACTCCCGGCATTGTGC
>JALYFY010000446.1 GCA_030777385.1 Pseudomonadota bacterium
GGGTGGCGGGCTCCGGCGCAGCAGGCGCGACCGTATCCTTATCGATGAAACGTCCCGGTGCGGAGCCCGAGGGAGCAGCACGGCGGGTCTCGACCGTCAGGCTACGCTGGCGCGAGATCGTGGCGCCTGCGCCATTTCCGAGGCCCAGCGGGTACATGGGAGCATCGATCCGTCCGAAATTGGCCGGCGGCGACGGCGGTGAACCGTAAGGATTCCATGAGTCGGACAGATAATAGGCTGCGATCGTGTAGCCATACATGATGCGCAGGAGCTGCTCCACATTAGCGTCCGCATCGCACAGGCGCAGGCGGACCGAGATGGCACCTCCAGGCACGAAGATCGCCGGCTCGTCGGGCTCGATCTGCTGCCACGCATAAAGACACAGGTCGCCGCTAGAGGACCGGCCTGTGGCAAAGCCGAAGGGCCCGAACTTGTTCTGCACGTAGACCAGGGAGGTTTGCATCTCCACGCCGGGTATGCGCTCCTCCATCTCCGCCTGGATCCTGTCCGGGGTCAGGGAGCGAAGGGTCAGGGTCTCGGTTGCACCCTCGGGGCTCGAGGCGTTGTTCAGCAGGCTCACATAAAAGGCGTTCTGGCCCGGCGTAAGGGAGGCCGTCGATAGGGCGATCTCCTGGGAGACGCCGTTCTGATAGGCGCGCTGAAGAACGGCCACCACCGACGGGCCTCCCGGCGGGGGAACGATGATCGCCCGGGTTGCGGGAACCTCGGACATGAGGGTGGCGTAGCCCAATTCGGAGCGTCCCGCGCAGGCCGACGCTCCCATGAGGATCGCTGCCGCGGCAAGAAGCTTCACGGCCGTGCCGAGCCCCGACAGACGATGCACAGAATCGGGGCGTGCTTCGGGCCGGGAGCCGCCGACGCTTGTGTGATTCTGAGGCATCGAGGCGTTCATGAAGAACTTGCAAATCCTTGCGATGGACCGGTTAGCCGGAGGAGGCAGTCTCGCGTGAGGGGGCGGAAATGCCCTGAAGCGGATTGGCCCATTCGACCGATGTTTAATCAGCTATGACCATTCATGGTTAACGAAGAGTAAGCGTCGAGGCCGGGCGGGATTATCATCCGCCGCTCCCGCGGGATCGGGTTGACCTGTTCCTGAAAGGGCATAGAAGCATGCTTTGCGACCCTTCGTGCTTTGCGGTCCGGCCTGCCCTCCGGGGCCGTTTTCCCAATCCCGGCTCAAGTGCCGGGGCTACGAAAGCCTTTCTCCCATGACATCCGTCTTTCTGCGCAACGCGCTTGTCCTTGGCATGCTTTCCGCCATCGGGCCCTTTGCGATCGACATGTATCTGCCCGCATTCCCGGCCATTGCCCGTGACTTGCAGGTCGATGTCAGCGCCGTGCAGATGAGCCTGATGAGTTTCTTTCTGGCCGTTGCGGTGTGCCAGATCGCCTATGGGCCGCTCTCGGACCGGTTCGGCCGCAAGCCGCCGCTGTATTTCGGGCTGGGGCTTTTTGTGCTGGCGGGAATTGGCTGCAGCTTTGCTCCCAATGTGGAAACCCTCATTGCTTTCCGCTTCCTGCAGGGCGTCGGCTCCTGCGCGACGATGGTCATTCCGCGGGCGATCATTCGCGATCTGCATACCGGCCATGAGGCGGCCCGGCTGATGGCCACCACGATGCTGGTCTTCAGCGTCTCTCCGATCCTGGCGCCCCTGGCGGGGAGCACCCTGACCGAGTTCTTCAGCTGGCGTGTCATCTTCTGGGCCATTGCGGCAATCGGGATCGGCGGCCTCGCGGTCGTCCTCTTCCTCCTGCCGGAAACCCACAAGCCGAGCGAGGACAGGAGAGGTGTCGCGCAGGCCTTTGCCACTTACAGAAGCCTTCTGAAGGATCGGCGCTTCCTGGGATTGGCCTTCATCGGCGGCTTCAGCCAGGCGAGCTTCTTTGCGTATCTTGCCGGTTCCTCCGTGATCTTCATCGAGCATTACGGCCTCTCGCCGTCGGGCTACAGCCTGGTCTTCGCATCCAACGCCATCGCGTTCATCGGCAGCGCCCAGTTCAACAGCGTCTTCATGCGCCGCTTCGGGGCCGAGCGGGTGGTGCGCACCGCGATTTCGGGCTTTGCCGCCCTGGTGAGCCTGCTGTTCGGGCTGACGGTGCTTGGCGTCGATAACGCCATCGTCTTGTGGGGCCTGCTTTTCCTGTCCTTCGGCTGCCTCGGCTACGTCATCCCCTCGACGGCGGTGCTTGCGCTTGAGGAGCACGGCCCGGTGGCCGGCACGGCGTCCGCCCTCATGGGCACCCTGCAGCTCAGCACGGGCGCCGTGATGATCGCCCTGGTCAGCGCCTTCTACGACGGAACGCCGCTCTCGATGGTCACCACCATCGTGGTCTGCGGGCTGGTGGCTCTGACCCTGAGCTTCAGGACCATGAAGCCCAAACGGGTCTATCCCTGAACAGGGACTATCCCTGACCGATCTGGTCCATGATCCAGTCGCGGAACGAGCGCAGCAGCGGCGTCTCCGCCTTGTGCTCCGGGTAGACGAGGTAGTAGGCGCCGCCGCTGGCGAGGCTTTGCGGGGAAAGGATCTCGAGGCGGCCGGAGGCGAGCTCGTCCGCAATCAGGAAGTGCGGGATCAGCCCGACGCCGAGGCCCGCCGCTGCCGCCTGGGCTACCATGGCGAACTGCTCGAAACGCGGGCCGCGCAAGGGATTGCCGGCCTCGACGCCGGCGCTGGCAAACCACTCCGCCCAGGCCGTGGGGCGCGTGCTCTGCTGGAGCAGGGTGGCGCGGGCGAGGTCCCCGGGTGAGCGGATGCCCTCCCGCTCCCGGTAGGCAGGGCTGCACACCGGCACGACCTCCTCCGTCCGCAGCAATTCGCAGACCGCGCCCGGCCAATGCGGCTGCCCGAAATGAATGGCTGCGTCGAAGGGCTCCGCGGCGAAATCGAACGGCACAAGACGCACGCCGAAATTCACCGTTGCGCCAGGATGTTGGGCGAAAAAGCCTGGAATGCGCGGGATGAGCCAGCGGGTGCCGAAGGTGGGCAGGGTGGCAAGATTCAGCACGCCGCTCGTGCCGGAGAGCGCAATGGCCTGATGCGTCGCGTCGGAGAGCTCCGATAGGGTGCCCCGCACCTGCGAGGCATACATGCGGCCTACATCCGTGAGCACGACCCGCTGCCGGTTCCGGCTGAACAGGGAGACGCCGATCGATTCCTCGAGCTGCTGGATCTGGCGCGAGACGGCGCTCTGCGTCAGGTTCAGCTCCTCGGCGGCCCGCGACACGCTGCCGTGGCGGGCGGTGGCCTCGAAGGCGAGGAGGTTGCCCACATTGGGCAGGAAGCCGCGGCGGAACAAGGGTTCATTCCATCTGAGAATAACCTGCTGCGAAGATGTCGATTTACATTTGCCCTGTCCAGCGCGATTTTACGCCTCAAATTCAGGAGGTTCACCGGTGGTTCTCCGGGGGCTCCTGTCACTTCATGGGAAGGATGACCGACATGGCCGAACTCGCGAAGCTCCAATGGGAAGACCCGCTCCTTCTCGACGATCTTTTGACCGATGACGAGCGCATGATCCGCGACACGGCCCGGGGCTATGCCCAGGACAAGCTCCTGCCGCGGGTGATCGAGGCTTACCGCGAGGAGAAGACCGACCGCGCCATCTTCAACGAGATGGGCGAGCTCGGGCTGCTGGGCGTGACCCTGCCGGAGGACTACGGCTGCGCGGGCGCGTCCTACGTTGCCTATGGCCTCGTGGCCCGGGAGGTGGAGCGGGTCGATTCCGGATATCGCTCCATGATGAGCGTGCAGTCCTCGCTGGTCATGTACCCGATCTATGCCTACGGCTCCGAGGAGCAGCGCCGGAAGTACCTGCCCAAGCTCGCCTCGGGCGAATATGTGGGCTGCTTCGGCCTCACCGAGCCCGATGCAGGTTCCGATCCTGCGGGCATGAAGACCCGTGCGGTCAAGACCGATGGCGGCTATCGCATCAGCGGCTCCAAGATGTGGATCTCCAACTCCCCGATTGCCGACGTGTTCGTGGTGTGGGCCAAGTCCGAGGCCCATGACAACCAGATCCGCGGCTTCGTGCTGGAGAAGGGCATGAAGGGGCTGTCCGCGCCGAAGATCGGCGGCAAGCTCTCGTTGCGCGCCTCCATCACCGGCGAGATCGTCATGGACAACGTCGAGCTGGGCGAGGACGCGCTGCTGCCGAACGTATCCGGGCTCAAGGGTCCCTTCGGCTGCCTGAATCGTGCCCGCTACGGCATCTCCTGGGGCTCGCTGGGTGCTGCCGAGGACTGCTGGCACCGGGCGCGCCAGTACACGCTGGACCGCAAGCAGTTCGACCGGCCGCTCGCCGCCACGCAGCTTGTGCAGAAGAAGCTTGCCGACATGATGACGGAGATCACGCTGGGCCTTCACGCGTCCTTGCGCGTCGGCCGCCTCTTCGACGAGGGCCGCGTGGCGCCGGAGATGATCTCGCTCGTCAAGCGCAACAATGTCGGCAAGGCCCTGGATATCGCCCGCGTGGCCCGCGACATGCACGGCGGCAACGGCATCCAGGAAGAGTACCATGTGA
>JALYFY010000447.1 GCA_030777385.1 Pseudomonadota bacterium
TCCTATGCGGCCAGCAATGCGCTTGCCAAGCAGATCGAGGCGGGAGCACCTGCCGATCTGTTCTTTTCTGCCGATCTCGATTGGATGGATTATGTCGCCTCCAAGGGGCTGATCAGGTCCGAGAGCCGGGTCAATCTCCTGGGCAATGCCCTCGTCCTGATCGCACCGAAGGATTCTGCCCTACAAGTCTTTCTGCAGCCAGGACTCGATCTTGCCGCCGTTCTTGGCAGAGATCGACTTGCCATGGGCCATGTGGATGCCGTTCCGGCGGGAAAATACGGCAGGGCCGCTCTGGAAAAACTCGGAGCCTGGAATGGCGTCAGAGACAAGATCGCTCAGACCGATAATGTGCGGGCCGCGCTCCTCCTCGTCTCCCGCGGGGAGGCGCCGCTGGGGATTGTCTACAGGACCGATGCCGCGTCCGACCCGAACGTGAAAATCGTCGCGACGTTTCCCGAAGGCAGCCATCCGCCGATCATCTATCCGGCGGCGCTCACGGCGGAGTCGAGCCATCCCGATGCGGCCTCGCTCCTCGCATTCCTGCGCTCGGATAAGGCCAAAGCCACTTTCGAGAAGCAAGGCTTCACCGTCATGAGCAAGGCAGGCTCGGGCTCGTGATGGAGGGGCTGTCTCCCGAGGAATGGACGGCGGTTCGCCTCAGCCTGAAGGTCGCTTTCGTCTCCATGGCGGCAAGCCTCCTGCCCGGCATCGCCATTGCATTCCTGCTGGAACGGAAACGCTTTTGGGGGCGCCAAGCGCTCGATGTCCTCGTCCATCTGCCTCTGGTTCTGCCGCCTGTGGTGGTCGGCTGGTTTCTTCTCATCGGCTTCGGGCGTCGCGGGCCCATCGGGGCTTTCCTGGCCGAGCAGTTCGGCATCGTTCTGTCCTTTCGCTGGACGGGAGCAGCGCTCGCCTGCGCCATCATGGGCTTTCCGCTTCTGGTGGGCGCGATCCGCCTGTCCATCGCATCCGTGGATCGCAAGCTGGAAGATGCGGCAGGCACGCTGGGTGCGCATCCGGCCTGGGTTTTTCTTGTCGTGACGCTGCCGCTGATCCTGCCCGGCATCATCGCCGGCATGGTGCTGTCCTTCGCCAAGGCCATGGGAGAATTCGGCGCCACGATCACGTTCGTGTCCAATATCCCCGGCGAGACTCAGACCATTCCGTCTGCCATCTATGCCCTCACGCAGGTTCCGGGCGGCGAGAGTGGCGCGATGCGCCTGACGCTGGTGTCCATCGTTATCTCGGTCGGAGCGCTGTGGCTCTCCGAATGGCTGGCGCGGCGGGTCGGCCGGAGAGTTCTCGCCCCATGATTCTCGATGTGGATGTCAGGCATCGGCAAGGCGACTTCACTCTCGAAGCGCGCTTTCAATCGGAGGGAAAGCTGACGGCCCTGTTCGGCCCGTCAGGCTCCGGCAAGACGACGCTGGTCAATGCCATCAGCGGGCTGATCCGGCCCGATTACGGAAGAGTTGTCGCGCAGGAGCGGGTGCTCCTGGATACGCAGCTGCGCACCTTCGTGCCCAAGCACCGGCGGCGGGTCGGCTATGTGTTTCAGGAGGGGCGCCTCTTTCCGCATCTGAACGTGCGCCAGAACCTGCTGTTCGGACGCTGGTTCACGCCCAAGAAGGAGCAAAAGGCGGGCTTCGAACGGGTGGTCGAGCTTCTAGGTGTCGGCCATCTCCTCGACCGGCGGCCGTCGACCTTGTCGGGCGGCGAAAAGCAGCGCGTTGCCATGGGGCGCGCGCTGCTCTCCGATCCGCGCCTGCTGCTGATGGACGAGCCCCTGGCATCCCTCGACGAGGCAAGAAAGGCCGAGATCTATCCGTATATCGAGCGGCTGCGCGACGAGGGCGGCGTTCCCATCGTGCTCGTCAGCCACTCCGTTGCCGAGATCGCGCGCCTGGCGACGTCCGTCGTCGTTCTCTCGGAGGGGCGGGTGATCGCCTCCGGTACAGCCTCCGAGATCCTGCGGCACACGAGCCTCTTTCGGCAACCGGGTCCTGCGGAGGCGGGGGCTCTGATCGAAGGGCGTGTGTTGCGGCACGAGGAGTCTTATGAGCTCACGGTGCTGCAGACCAGGGCCGGTTCGCTGACGGTGCCGCGCCTCGATCGCCCCATCGGCGCCCCGTTGCGCATCCGCCTTCGCGCGCGAGACATCATGCTGTCGATCAGGCCCCCTGAAGGATTGAGCGCCCTGAACGTGCTCAAGGGGCAGGTGTCCGCCATCGGTGAGGCCAGTGGGCCGAGCATCGATGTGGTTCTCGACTGCGGGGGCGAAGCTCTCGTTGCCCGCGTCACCCGGAAGTCCGTGGAGGAGCTTGGCTTGAGGCCCGGGCTTTCCGTTCATGCCATCATCAAGAGCATCGCCTTCGACCCGGAGGCCCTTGGCGGGTCGAGGCTCATGACTATGTGAGGCATGAACGATTACGGTTGCGTGCGCAATTGAGCCGTGTAGCCTCTCCGTCCTCATTTTACGCTTCGAGAGATGCATCATGAACGAACAATTCCGAAATCCGGCGGACGCAGCGTCCCATGCCAAGCTTCTCGACCGCTTGGCGGAAGTTGCGGTGCGGGTCGGCCTGGGGCTGAAGCCCGGCCAGGAAGTGATCATGACGGCACCGCTCGACGCCGTTGCCCTGGTGCGGCGCATCACGGAGCATGCCTACCGGGCAGGCGCTTCCCTCGTCACCACGCTGTATTCGGACGAGGAGACCACGCTCATGCGCTTCAGCCATGGGCAGGACGAGAGCTTCGACACGGCTTCCGCCTGGCTTTATGAGGGCATGGCGGAGGCTTACAAGAATGGGGCGGCAAGGCTCGCCATCGTCGGCGAGGATCCGTCCCTCCTGGCCAAGCAGGATCCGGAAAAGGTTTCCCGCGCCAACCGGGCGCGCTCCAAGGCTTATATGCCGGCCCTCAACATGATCGCAGGCTTCGAGACCAATTGGACCATCGTGTCCGCCGCAACGCCGGCTTGGGCCAAGGCGGTGTTCCCTGACGATCCGGAGGAGGTTGCCGTCGCCAAGCTGTGGCAGGCGATCTTTGCCGCCTCGCGAGTCGACACGCCGGATCCCATTGCCGCTTGGGAAACCCACAACGCGAATCTGCAGGCGCGCACGCGCATGCTGAACGAGAAGAATTATGCCGCCCTTCATTTCCGTGGTCCGGGCACGGACCTGCGCGTCGGGTTGGCCGATGAGCACGAGTGGAACGGCGGCTCCACGCAAGCCAAGAACGGACTTACCTGCAACGCCAACATCCCCACCGAAGAGGTGTTCACCACGCCGCACAAGGACCGGGTCGACGGGGTCGTGAGCAGCACCAAGCCGCTCTCCTACAACGGCACCCTGATCCAGGATATCCAGGTGCGGTTCGAATCCGGTCGGATCGTCGAGAGCAAGGCCCGCACGGGCGAAGCCGTGCTGGGCAAGGTTCTCGATACCGACGAAGGCGCGCGCCGCCTGGGCGAGGTGGCGCTGGTGCCGTATTCCTCGCCGATCTCACAAAGCGGGCTTCTCTTCCTCAACACGCTTTTCGACGAGAATGCGTCGAGCCACATCGCGCTTGGCCAAGCCTACAGCAAGTGCATCCGGGATGGCGGTTCCCTGAGCGAGGATGAGCTGTCGTCCCGCGGCTCCAACCGCAGCCTGATCCACATCGATTGGATGATCGGGTCCGACCAGGTGGATGTGGATGGCATCAGGCAGGACGGACAGGCCGAGCCGCTCATGCGCAGTGGAGAGTGGGTAACTCGGTAACAAAACAGTGGCGCTGGCAAGCGCCGCAGGTCTATGATCCCGTGGAATACCTGTTCCGGTACAAACAGACCTTGACGGCGGGGTCCGTGGGGTCGATTGAAGACAGGTATCAAAGAGGTACTGATCTGACCTTGCGTTAGATCGGTTCTCTCCTGCGGGCACGGATGGATGTCGGACAACACAGCCAATCTCAAGTCTCACGATCAAGCCCTCCTGTCGGTTCGCTCCCTGTCGGTGGAGTTCGGCACGGGGCAGGGTGCCTTCAAGGCCGTCAAGGACGTCAGCTTCGATGTGCAGCCGGGCAAGACCCTGGCCGTCGTCGGCGAGTCTGGCTCAGGCAAATCCGTCACCTCGCTGGCGATCATGCGCCTGACGGATTACACGGGCGGACGGATCACCGGCGGACAGGTGCTGTTTCGGCCATCGGCCGGTGAAGCCCTCGACCTGGTCAACGCCTCCGACAGCAGGCTCCGCGCGATCCGCGGCAACGACATCGCGATGATCTTCCAGGAGCCGATGACGTCCCTCAACCCGGTCTTCACCATCGGCAACCAGATCTCCGAGACCCTGATCCTGCACGAGGGACTGAACGGGAGGGATGCGCGCCTGCGGGCGAGGGATCTGCTGCAGAAGGTGCGGCTTCCCGATGCGGACAAGCTGCTCGACCGCTACCCGCATCAGCTCTCCGGCGGCATGCGCCAGCGCGTGATGATCGCCATGGCGCTCGCCTGCAATCCCAAGCTGCTCATTGCCGACGAGCCCACGACCGCGCTCGACGTGACCATCCAGGCGCAGATCCTCAACATCATCCAGGACCTGCAGCAGGAGATGGGCACCGCCGTCATCTTCATCACCCACGACATGGGCGTGGTGGCCGAGATGGCCGACGACGTGGTGGTGATGTGGAAAGGCGAGAAGGTGGAGCAGGCGCCCGTGCGCGACATCTTCGCCTCACCTCAACATCCTTATACGCGCGCGCTTCTCTCCGCCGTTCCGCGCCTAGGCAGCCTGACAGGGCAGCCGCTGCCCAAGCGCACGCCGGTCATGGTCATGGATGGCGGCGTGGCCAAACCCGTCGGCGACACGCACGAGCAGAACACCGCCGATTACACGAAGCCGATTCTCCAGGTGGATAAGCTCACCACGCGCTTTGACGTGGGCAAGACCTTCTTCGGCCGCGTCACCCACCGGGTGCATGCGGTGGAGGAGGTGAGCTTCGACATTTATCCGGGCGAGACCCTGGCGCTGGTGGGCGAATCCGGCAGCGGCAAATCCACCATCGGGCGCACCCTGCAGCAGCTCGTCGAGCCCACAGGCGGCACGGTGCGCTTCGACGGGCGCGACATGGCTGCCATGAGCCCGGGCGAGCGTCGGCGCCTGCGGCAGGAAATCCAG
This sequence comes from Pseudomonadota bacterium, assembly GCA_030777385.1. Lineage (GTDB taxonomy): Bacteria > Pseudomonadota > Alphaproteobacteria > Rhizobiales > Beijerinckiaceae > Microvirga. The sequence goes on from JALYFY010000447.1 coordinate 5,157, forward strand.
TACATCTTCCAGGACCCGTTTGCCTCCCTCGATCCGCGGCACACGGTGGGCTACAGCATTGCCGAGCCTATCGTCGTTCATGGGCTCATCAAGGACCGCAAGGCCATCGAGCGGCGTGTGCAGGAGCTTCTTGAGCAGGTCGGGCTTCTGCCGCAGCATGCCAAGCGCTACCCGCACGAATTCTCCGGGGGGCAGCGCCAGCGCGTCTGCATCGCGCGCGCTCTCGCGAGCAATCCCAAGCTTGTGATCGCGGACGAGTCCGTATCGGCTCTCGACGTGTCGATCCAGGCGCAGATCGTCAATCTGCTCATGGAGCTTCAGGAGCAGCGGCAGCTGTCCTACCTCTTCATCACCCACGACATGGCGGTGGTGGAGAAGATCAGCCACCGCGTGGCGGTGATGTATCTCGGCCAGATCGTCGAGCTCGGGTCCCGCCAGGCGATCTTCGAGAACCCGCAGCATTCCTATACCCGCAAGCTGCTCGCAGCGGTGCCGGTGGCGGACCCGCAGCGCGAGCGGTCGAAAAACCGGGTTGAGGGCGAGATTCCAAGCCCGGTCCGCCCGGTCGGCCAAGAACCTGCGATCCATCGCATGCGCGAGGTCGGGCCCGGCCATTGGGTGGCAATCGAGCCCGATGGGCTTCGTGGGGCGGCTTGAATTAAGATTTCCAGAGGGAGACAATAAGATGAAGTTCTCTAAAACCTTGAAAGCGTTAGGCTTGACGGCTGCCGTCGCCCTCTCGCCGCTCATGGCGTCCGGCGCCCAGGCAGCCGGAACCCTGACGGTGGCGGTCGCCATCGATCCTGGCAGCTGGGACCCGATCGATACCTTCCTGGTCGACTGGTCGTCCGCTGCCAATAATATCTACGACGGCCTGACCGCCCGTGGGGCGGACATGAAGCTGAAGCCGGCTCTTGCAACCTCGTGGGAGTTCCTCGACAACAACGCCCGCATTCGCTTCAAGCTGCGTGAGAACGTCAAGTTTCACAACGGCGAGCCGTTCAATGCAGCGGCCGTGAAGTTCAGCTTCGACCGCCTTCTCGGCGAAGAGGGCAAGAAGGGGCCGCAGCAGTCGAACTACACCTCCATCGACCGGGTCGAGGTCGTTGACGACACCACCGTCGACTTCATCATGAAGCAGGCCGATCCGGTGCTGCTGACGAAGCTCGCCGGCTATGGCGCCATGATCGTGCCGCCGAAATACATCCAGGAGAAGGGCGACGCGCACTTCAACATGAACCCGGTCGGCACGGGCCCGTTCAAGTTTGCTGAATACAGCCCAAAGGTCAGTCTGACGCTCGAGGCTTTTCCTGAGCACTGGGGCGGAGCGCCGAAGCTCGACAAAGTGGTGACACGGTTCATCTCTGAGGCGAACACGCAGGTGGCCGAACTGCAGTCGGGCCGCATCGATGTGGCGACCCTCATTCCGTTTGGACTTGCCCCGACCGTCGAGAAAAGCCCTAACCTGAGCCTGCTCAGCATCACGGGCCCGACCGTCGTTTCGCTGCGCCTCAATACCAAAGAGGGTATCACGAAGGACGTGAATGTCCGCAAGGCGCTGATCACGGGGATCGACCGGGATGCAATCATTAAGGCGGTGCTGCTCGGTCACGGTAAGCCCATCGCGAGCTTCCAGGCCGATCTGTCCTTCGGGCACGATCCGAACCTGAAACCGATGCCCTTCGACCTTGCCAAGGCGAAGCAGATGCTGCAGCAGGCTAAGGTTCCGGCCGGCGCTCCGGTGCGCATCGATTTCCGTGGCAACGACGCAACCTTCCGCGAGGTTGTCCAAGCTGCGGCTGGCTACCTCCAGGCTCTCGGTCTCAAGCCCTCCCTCCAGCCGCATGAGCCTCCAGTTCTGCTCAACGACATCATCCCGAACGGCAAGACCGGCGAGGCCTGGCACCAGGCTTGGGGCGGTTGGACCTTCGACTACGACAACAACGCGTACCTGATGTATCACTCCGGCGAGAAGTGGAATCCTTACTACAACGACGCCACGCTCAATGCCCTGCTCGAGAAGCAGCGGACGATCTATGACGTGAAGGAGCGTGAGAAGGTTCTGCAGGAAATCGCGCGCTACGTGGCCGATCAGGCGCTCGAGATCCCGCTCTACAACCAGAACACGATTTTTGGCGTAAGCAAGCGGGTCAAGAACTTCGACGCTCCTGCCGACCGTCGCTTCCGCTTCACCGATACAGCGGTGGATTAAGCCTTTGTTTCGGGTGCTTCCTTCCGTTAAAAGTGCCCGGAACCCCATGACCTAACATAAGGCCCCGCGAGAGCGGGGCCGTTTTTCCAGGATTGCGAGGGATCACTGCATGGCCGGCTTCATTCTCAAGCGCTTGCTGCAGGCCGTGTTCGTTGTCTTGGCCGTGACCTTGATCGTTTCCTTTGCAATCAGGCTGTCGGGCGATCCGGCCATCATGTTGATGGGCGGCGGCAACGTGACCGAGCAGGATCTGCAGAATATCCGGCAGGCTCTTGGCCTCAATCGCCCGTTCCATGTTCAGTATCTCAGCTTCCTGCAGGGTCTGTTCGTCGGCGACTTCGGCAAAAGCTTCATGGGTGGCACGCCCGTTTCGCTGCTGATCTCTCAGGCTCTCCCGGCGACGCTCCTCCTGGCATTCGCCTCGCTTCTCACCTCCATCGCCCTATCGGTTCCACTCGGCATTTATGCTGCCGTCAACCGCGGACGGTGGCCGGATCAGCTCATCCGCATCCTGTCGCTCGTGGGGTTGTCGTTCCCGAATTTCTGGCTTGCCATCATGATGGTGCTTCTGTTCTCCATCGTGCTCGGCGTCCTGCCGCCGAGCGGCATGGAGGGCCCTGAGAGCTTCGTCATGCCGGCGCTGACCATGGCGATCATTCTCACAGCCACGAACATGCGCCTTGTGCGCACCTCAATGCTGGAGACGCTCGCGCAGCAATACATCATGGTGGCGCGTTCCAAGGGTTTGCGTGACCGGGTCGTCCTCTACAAGCATGCCCTGCGCAACTCGGCCATTCCGCTTGTCACCTATATCGGCTTGCAGTTCGGAAACTTGATCGGCGGCATCGTGATCGTGGAGCGGGTGTTCAACTGGCCCGGCATGGGCACGCTGGCTTTCGACGCAATTTCCAACCGGGATTACCCGGTGCTCCAGGCTGCGATCACCGTGCTCGCGCTCTTCATCGTCTTCATCAACCTCTTGGTCGACATCACCTACGGGCTGATCGATCCTCGCATCCGGACGGAGTGACACCCATGGCTGCTGCTCAGGCTGCGTCCTCTCCACGCCGGTTCTTCAAGTCCTTCGAGCTTGTCGTCGGCCTTCTGCTGACGGGTTCCATGTGCCTGTCCGTACTGTTCTCCGGCTTTCTGTTTCCTGATGGAGGCGAGAGCATGGATCTCATGGCCCGTCTCACGCCGCCGTTTCAGGATCTGGCTCATCCGCTTGGCACGGATCCGCTTGGCCGCGACGTGCTGGCGCGCGTGATCGTCGGCGGCAAGATCTCACTCACCGTAGGCGTCCTGTCGGTTCTGGGCGCTGTTGTGGTCGGCACGCTCGTGGGGCTGGTTGCCGGCTACTACCGGGGCATTGCCGAGATCCTGCTGATGCGCTTTGCCGACATTCAGCTCGCGCTGCCTTTCATCCTGATCGCGATCATGTTCCTGGCCATTCTCGGCACAGGCGTCGACAAGATCATCTTCTTCATGATCGTCGCGCAATGGGTGCAATATGCCCGCCTCGTGCGCGGCTCCGTGCTGGCCCTGCGCGAGCGGGAGTTCATCCTTTCGGCCCGCGCCATCGGCGTCGGCAACGGGCGCATCATCTTCACCCACATCCTGCCCAACGTGCTCGGCCCCATCGTCATCCTGATGACGCTGAACGTGGCCAACAACATCCTTCTCGAAAGCAGCCTGACCTTCCTGGGCCTTGGCGTCGATCCGCTGATCCCGAGCTGGGGCGGCATGCTGGCCGATGGGCGCACCTACCTGCAGACGGCCTGGTGGGTCAGCGTCTTCCCGGGTCTTGCCATCATGTTCACGGTGCTCGGCCTCAACCTCTTGGGCGATTGGCTGCGCGACTTCTTGGATCCCACAGGACAAACCTCGAAATGACGATCTTGCTTGATGAGCGGGTTCCTCGCACCCTCGATATCCTCCTGCGCGATTGGGCGAGGGACGACCATAAGGGCACCGTCCTCGAAGCCTGGCTGTTCGAGGACGAGGTGGCGCGTCGCGAGGCAGAACGCATGCTTGCCGATGCGGGCATCCACGCCCGTCTGCGCAGCGCCTACAAGCCGCTCGTCCATGCCTTCCTGGAAGAGTTCGACAGGGCGGGGCTGGTCCGGGCGACCGTGCGGTACCCCGTGCATGAGAAGGCCGACCGCTTGCGCTTCCTCTCCGAAGCCTATCCTCTGGCTGCGCTGCTCGAGGGCATCGAGATCCGCTTCGAGTCCGGGGACACTGATCTGACCTATGAGATCACGCTGGAATATGCGGATGAGAGCATAGCGAAGCATGAGGTCTTCGCCCCCAACCGCCTGCGCACCAACCACCTCGATCAGGTTGACCTCACCCCGACCGGCTGGCTGAAGGTGACGGCGCGTGCGGATGGGGGCCCTGACCTGGACGAGCCGGCTGAGACCGAGGTAGAGCAGGTGTTTCACAAGGCGATGGCGGCAGTCATGGCCCATGACTGGCCCGAGCAGGAGCCCTACGCGGAAACGCTTGCCATCGATGTGACGATCCCGGGCATCGAGCGGCCTCTCGATTACGGCGATGAGGTCATGAGCACCCGCGAGGCGCTGCATGAGGATTTCTATTTTTCATTGCTCGAATTCTTCAAGCATCGGTCGGGCCGTCCACCGCAGGATCGCGGTCTGCAGCCGGGACAGATCGTGCCGGATATCCGCGCCGGCGAGGGCGATGCCCATGTGCGCGTGAGCCTGCGCTCCTTCGGGGCGCCGCAGGATCCGGCCAGGCCGGAGCAGGACATCGAGACTGCCGATGCGGCGCCCAGCCTCGCACAGATCCATCGCGAGCTCGCGGCCCTGCCGGGCGAGACCTTCGAGGGCATTTCCCGCGAGGGACGTCCCGTGCGTGGGCTCTACCGGCCGGGGTCACGGCCGGCCGTTCTCGTCACCAGCGGGCAGCATGCCAACGAGACCTCGGCGCCGGTCGGCACGCTGCGGGCCGTGCGCCGGCTGCTGGCCAATCCGGAGGCCAACATTGCTTACATTCCGGTCGAGAACCCGGATGGTTATGCCCTGCACGGACGCCTCTGCGAGGGCAACCCGCGCCACATGCATCATGCGGCGCGCTACACGTCGCTCGGCAACGATCTGGAGTATGGCGGGAGCGAGCCTCTCTACGAGATTGGTGCCCGCAACCAGGCGCTGGCCCTATGCGGCGCGCAGCTGCACCTCAACTTCCATGGCTATCCGGCCCATGAATGGACCCGTCCCTTCACAGGCTACCTGCCGCGGGGCTTCGAGCTCTGGACGATCCCGAAGGGCTTCTTCCTGATCATGCGGCACCATCCTGCCTGGGGCGAGACGGCGCGGACGCTGATCGAGGCCATCACAACGGGTCTGTCGGCCGTGCCGGGTTTGGCGGAGTTCAACCGGCGCCAGATCGAGATCTGCTCGATCCATTCCGGCGGCACGCCCTACGAGATCATCAACGATATCCCCTGCCTGATCACGGCAGAGGAACGCCACCCGACCCCGCTGACGCTGATCACCGAGTTCCCGGACGAGACGATCTACGGCGAAGCCTATCGCTTCGCCCATACGGTGCAGATGGCAACCGTGATTGCGGCGGAGGAAGCGTTCACGTCGATCATGTCGAGCGTCGTGTGAGGTTGCTGGGGACCTCTATCGGATAACGGGCCGTTTCCATGTCCAATGGCAGGGTAGTGCCAACTGGAACAAGCCTGCTTCCGCTGCCGTTTTCCGGCAGAGCCGGTTTTGATCTTCCGGCATTGCGGGAGATGTGGCCATGGCCCGGTTGTCCTGGAAGCAGAACGAGAACGATGCCTCGGTCAAGGAGGCTGTGGATCTCGTGCGCGAGCATGGGGAGCCTCTGCCGCCCATCGCGGACGAGGAGGCGTTCGGGGCCATGTTCGACCGCTTTGCGGATGCCAAGGTGGTGCTGCTGGGCGAGGCCACCCACGGCACCTCGGAATTCTACCGGGCGCGGGCTGCCATCACGCGGCGCCTGATCGAGCATCACGGCTTTACCATCGTGGCCGTCGAGGCCGACTGGCCCGATGCAGCGCGCATCGATGCGTATGTGCGCCATCGCCCGGTTCCGGATGGCGACGACGCGGCCTTCGAGCGCTTTCCCACCTGGATGTGGCGCAACGAGGAGGTGGCCGATTTCGTCAACTGGATGCGCGAGCACAACAAGGAGCGCGCGGAGGACGACCGGGCCGAGTTTCGCGGCCTTGACGTCTACAGCCTGAACGCGTCGATCAACTCCGTTCTCGATTACCTCGACAAGGTCGACCCTGAAGCGGCCAAGGAGGCGAGGGGGCGCTACGGCTGCCTCAGCCCCTGGCAGTCGGACCCGGCCCGCTATGGCCGCGCCGTTCTCGCCGGGCAGAAGAAGCCTTGCGACGAGACCTTGCTGCGCCAGCTCCAGACCATTCTCGACCGGCGCATGGATTATCTCCAGGCCGATGGCGGCGAGGCCTTCTTCGACGCGGTGCAGAACGCCAAGATCGTCCATGCGGCGGAGCACTATTACCGGATCATGTACGAGGGCGCGACGGAATCCTGGAACGTGCGCGACCGGCACATGTTCGACACGCTTCAAAGCATGCTCGCGCGCCGGGACAACGCCAGGGCAGTGGTCTGGGCCCACAACTCCCATATCGGCAATGCGGCCGCGACCGCCATGGGCTGGCAGGGCGAGTTCAACATCGGCGAGCTGTGCCGCAAGACCTATGGCGATCAGGCCGTGCTCATCGGGTTCGGCACGGATCGCGGCACGGTGGCCGCTGCCGACGATTGGGACGAGCCCATGCAGGTGAAGACCGTGCTGCCGGCCCGCCCCGACAGCCATGAGCGGGTCTTTCGCGACGCAGGGCTTGGCTGTTTCCTCACCGAATGGCGGCAGAACGGCCAGGCCGACCTGACGGAGGTTCTCTCACGGCCGCGCCTGGAGCGCGCCATCGGAGTGGTCTACCGGCCGGACACCGAGCTCTACAGCCACTATTTCGAGGCCGTGCTGGCCGAGCAGTTCGACGCCTTCGTCTGGTTCGAAGAGACCAAGGCGGTGACGCCGCTTACCCACGCCCATGGAAAGGGCATGCCGGAGACCTATCCGTTCGGGCTTTAACCGAACACAGGGGTTATTCCGGGGCTTGTGCCGGTGATCTGGCTTGGCGGAGCATCTCCCTGTCATCCCGGGGCCGCGCAGCGGAGCCTGGGATGCATATCTGCTGACGGTGCAGAGGAGAACGCAGCGGCCATCGCATCGTCCCAAGCATCGACGTCATGGTGATGGATCTCCACGCCCACGGCGCGGCCCTCCAGTCGGGCTCTCGTCCGTCCGGGTCGGGCTTTCGCTGCGCTCGCCCGGGAATGACACCCTCGTCGTCATCCCCGGACGTGCTCCGGGGATCCCCTTCCTTGCGGCGCTGTGGCTCCTCAGACGTGGATGGCCGGGTGTCATCCCCGGCGCACGCAGTGCGGGAAGGGGATCCACCCGCACCCTCACGCGCAGCCGATGGATTCCCTTCCCCTGCGCTGCGCTCCGGCCGGGAATGACACAGCTGGTCCTGTGCAGTGT
>JALYFY010000448.1 GCA_030777385.1 Pseudomonadota bacterium
CGCATCAACATCGGCGCGTGCTCGCTCGGCGGCGCGCAGGCGGCGCTGGACAAGTCGCTCGCCTATACGGGCGACAGAAAAGCCTTCGGCAAGCGCATCGCGGATTTTCAGGCGCTGCAGTTCAAGCTCGCCGATATGGCCACTGAGCTCGAAGCGGCGCGCACCTTCCTGTGGCGCGCGGCCTCGGCGCTGGATGCGAAAGCGCTCGATGCCACCAAGCTCTGCGCCATGGCCAAGCGCATGGCCACCGATGTGGGCTTCCAGGTGGCCAACGACGCCCTGCAGCTCCATGGCGGCTACGGCTATCTTGCCGATTACGGCGTGGAGAAGATCGTGCGCGATCTGCGCGTGCACCAGATCCTGGAAGGCACCAACGAGATCATGCGCCTGATCGTGGCGCGCGATCTGGTGGGGCGCGGGAACAGATGATTTTGGAAGGCCGTGTGCTCATTGAGGCGCACCATGACTCTCCTCCCCCTTGTGGGGAGGAGTTGGAGGTGGGGGTGCTGGCGCCACACGCGGATAGGCACTCGCTCACACCCCCACCCTTGATCCCTCCCCACAAGGGGGAGGGAAAAGAGCAATCGCCCCTCAGGACGAGGCTGAGCCTATGTCCCTGACGCTCAAATCGCTCGGCCTCGGCGTCGGCATCGCTGCTGCGATTTTCGCGCTGTTTCACTTCGCAGGCCCGTGGTTCTTCCTGGACGGGCGGCGGCCGTTCCAGATCAACTTCGCGGCAGGCGCCGCGCTCGGCCTTATACTCGGCCTGCTGATTCATCACGTTCTGCGAATTCCCCGGAAAGCCGCAGCTCAGGCCATGGCCCTTGTCGCCGTTCCCGGCATGCTGATCATGGCCGCCGTGGGCTCCCATTTCGCGGTGTTCTTCCCGCGCCTCGATCCGGCCCTCGACAAGGTGTTCGGATCGCTGATGCTGTGGTTCTACGGCTTCTCGCTTGCGGGCGCCCTGTGGGTGGCCCGACGCGCATGACCGGGCGCAGCACGTCATCGGGATTGCGGTTGAGCGAGCCGCGCAGCCGGTTTGCTCTCTCAGGCATCTTCATCGCCCTTTGGCTGCGGCCATCATCACACAACAAGGGAGGACCAACATGACCAACATCGCCTTCATCGGCCTCGGCAACATGGGCGGGCCCATGGCCGCGAACCTCGTCAAGGCCGGGCACTCCGTGACCGGCTTCGACCTCTCGCCCGCCTCCTGCGATCAGGCGAAGAGCGACGGCGTGGGCATCGCCTCATCGACAACTGACGCGGTGCGCGATGCCGAGATCGTGGTCACCATGCTGCCGGCGGGCAAGCATGTGCTCTCGGTGTGGGCCGACATCCTGCCGGGGGTGAAGGACGGCACGCTTCTGATCGACTGCTCCACCATCGACGTGGAGAGCGCCCGCAAGGCGCATGGATTGGCGCAGGAGCGCGGGCTGCAATCCCTCGATGCGCCGGTCTCCGGCGGCGTGGGCGGGGCGAAAGGCGCGACGCTCACCTTCATGGCAGGCGGCACCAAGCAAGCCTTCGATCAAGCCGAGCCGATCCTGTCCAGGATGGGCAAGAAGGTGGTGCATTGCGGCGAGGCCGGCGCGGGCCAGGCGGCCAAGATCTGCAACAACATGATCCTCGGCATCTCGATGATCGGCGTCGCGGAAGCCTTCGTGTTGGCTGAAAAGCTCGGGCTCTCGCATCAGGCGCTGTTCGATGTGGCCTCCACGTCGTCGGGCCAATGCTGGTCGCTCACCACCTACTGCCCCGTGCCGGGACCGGTGCCGGCGTCGCCTGCCAACAACGGCTACAAACCGGGCTTTGCGGCAGCCCTGATGCTCAAGGATTTGAGGCTCGCGCAGGAAGCAGCGCTGGCCTCGGGCGCCTCGACGCCGCTCGGCGCGGAAGCCGCGCAGCTCTATGGGCTGTTCAACAACGCGGGCCACGACGGCGACGATTTCTCCGGCATCATCAATTTCATCCGCGGGCAGAGAGAGTAATTGGCACCATCGCCTGTCATGGCCGGGCTTGTCCCGGCCATCCCGATTGGAAGAGTGCTGCGCTTTTCATGATCGGGATCACCGGCACAAGGCCGGTGATGACGAAGGAGGGCAGTGATCTTCTCACGCAAAACGCCGCATGAAGCGCCGATCGAGCCAGTCCTTCAGGCGCCATGCAAGGCGGCCCTCGAAGGCGATGAAGCGGCCGCGGCCGCCGATGGCGCGGCCGTCTCCTGTGGCGATCAGCACGAGGTGGTCGCGCTGCGGGACATAGGCTTCTGGCGCTTCGCCGCGCAGCGCGCGCCTCAGGTTTCGCGCGAGCACCGGCCCCTGCCGTACGGCGAAAACCCCGGCCTTGGGGCGCGGATGCGCCACCATGGTGGCGCAGTCTCCGGCCGCAAAGACGGTGCCGTGGCTCAAGGATTGCAGGGTTGGGCCAATCGCCAGAAAGCCGTGCTGGTCCTTTGCAAGCTCCGAGTGTCCAACCGCCTCCGGCGGCGCCGCACGGGTCGAGACGAGCACCGCGTCGGCCGGAACGCGACGCCCGCTTGCAAGCGTCACGCCCTGCCGGTCGACCGCAACGGCCGGGTCGCCGTCGTGCATCCCGATTCCAAGGCGCCTGAAGGCTTTCTCGATGCGCCTGCGCATCCCCGGATTGATCTCGGGCGAAGGGGATGCGCCCACCAGGGCAACCTGCACCGGCTCACCGATCCGCGCCTTCAGAAAGGCCAGGATCGCGAAGGCGAGGCAGATCCCCGCCACGCCGCTGCCGACCACCGCGAGGCGGCGCGGCCCCTCCGGTCCTGCGACGTCCGCAGCAAGCCGATCCCACCGCTCCAGCAGGCTCCCGATGGGCTTGACCGCAAGCGCATGCTCGGCCGCGCCTGCAATCCCGGACAGGTCCGGGGTGATGCCGATATCGACGGAAAGAATATCGTAAGCCAGCGCCTCGCCGCTCTTGAGGACAACCCGCTTGGCATCGGCGTCGAAGCGGACGGCCTCGTCGCGAATCAGCCGCGCGCCGCATCCTCCGGCAAGGCGCTCCAGATCGATGTGGATCTCCTCCCGCCGGTAGATCCCGGCCAGATGCCCCGGCAGCATGCCCGAATAGGGTGTCAGGCTGCTCTTGGTCACGAGGGTCAGCTCCAGGCCCGGCTCAGGCTTTCGGGCAAAGGCTTCCAGCACGAACACATGGGCGTGCCCGCCGCCAACGAGCACAAGATGTTTCCGGGGTAGGCCGGCACCGGGCACCGTGCTCTCCGTGAAAGGCAGGGACAAAGGAATGAGATGTGTTGCAAGACACCTACAGCTTTTAGGTCTTTCGTCCATTAGTCTCCCGGTCCCTGAACGCTCAACTGTCGATTGCCCGCCCGTATGGTTCGCCCCGCCCTGCAAACGGCCAACCCCTCAGCCGATGCCGCTGCCGTGCTGCGGCGTCTCGGCTTCGCGCTGCTTTTCTTCGCCGTGCCCCTGGCGGCCCTGTTCACCCGCCGCGCGCTTGTGGTGATGGCGCCGCTTGCCGTCGTTCTCCTCGTTCTCGCCTCGGCGCTGGACGGCAGCGCGAAGCACACGCGCGAGAAGCTGATGGCGCTCACCACCTCCCCTGGCGGGATGGCCGGGCTGGTCCTGCTGCTGTGGGCCGGCCTGTCCCTGCTCTGGACGCCGTTCCTGCCGCAGGCATCCGAGCGCCTCCTCAACATCACCGGCATGATCCTCATGGGTCTGGCCGGCTATCTTGCGGTGCCCGAGCGGATGCGCTCGGCCAACCTTTATCTTCTTCCCGTGGGTGTAGGCCTTGCGGCCCTGATCGGGATTCCGCTGGCGGTCCAGGGCAGCAGCCGGTTCGATCCGGAGGGCCTGAGCCTGGAGCGCGGCATGATCACCCTCGTCCTGCTGCTCTGGCCTGCCCTCGCATGGCTTCATTCCCGCGGCAGGAACCTGGAGGCCATCGGCCTGGCTCTTGCGGTTGCCGTGGGGGCTCTTCTCACCCGGGACGGCCTGCCCCTCTATGGACTGGCCGCCGGCGCCCTGGTCTTCGTCATCACCGCATCGCTGCCTGCTCTCGGGTCCCGCCTGATCGGCCTTGCGATGGCGGGCCTCCTGCTCCTTGCCCCGGTCCTGCCCTTCATCCTCAAGCCCCTGGCGGACGCAGCTCTGGGGGCGAAGTCGCCGGTGGCGGCAAGCCTCAATGCCTGGCGCAGGATCGTCCTCGACGAACCGCTCCGGCTTCTGACGGGACACGGGCTGGAGACCGCCCTGCGGGGCCGCTCCTTTGGCCTTCTGCCCTGGTCCTCCCCCTCCACCCTGCTGTTCGAGATCTGGTACGAGCTCGGCCTCGTGGGGGCTGCGGCCGGCAGCATCCTGCTCTATCAGGCCGTGGTCAGGGCGCGCGGGCACCGCGCCACCACCGGCCCCGCCATCATGGCGGCGTTCGCCTGCGCCTATGCCCTGGGCTGCCTCGGCATCGGCACCACGCAGGTGTGGTGGTTCACGGCGCTTGTGGTCCTGGTGCTGATTTTCGTCGCCATCGAGCGCGGCCAGTTCCGCACCACCCGGCCCAAGGCCGTTCTGCGCCGGAAAGCCTAGAGCATCGGACCCAAAAGTGGATTTGCACTTTTGGGATCGCTTCGATGCTTCTCCTTTAATCTGTCGCATCGTGTGGACCGGACCCGAGGGGCCGCACGATGCGACAGACCTTCCGTTTCGGCACCTGGGCATCCCTTAACGGTTGACGTAAGGGGCCTGCCTCTGCTTGGCTGCGGTCTTCGGATCTTTTGCTCGAGGATTGTTCATGCCGATCATCAACCGCGTCGCCGATCTCGCCGACGAAATCGCCGTCTGGCGCCGCGACTTCCACGAGAACCCGGAACTCCTGTTCGACGTGCATCGCACCGCCGGGATCGTGGAAGAGAAGCTCAAGAGCTTCGGCTGCGACGAGGTCGTGACAGGTCTTGGACGCACCGGCGTCGTGGGCGTCATCAGGGGGCGCACGAACAACTCAGGCCGGGTGATCGGGCTTCGCGCCGACATGGATGCGCTTCCCATCGAGGAGGCAACCGACGTGCCGCACAAGTCCAAGGTGCCCGGCAAGATGCATGCCTGCGGCCATGACGGCCACACGGCCATGCTGCTGGGCGCGGCCAAGTATCTTGCCGAGACCCGCAATTTCGACGGCACAGCGGTGGTGATCTTCCAGCCGGCGGAGGAAGGCGGCGGCGGCGGCAACGAGATGGTCAAGGACGGTCTCATGGAGCGCTTCGGCGTCCAGGAGGTCTACGGCATGCACAACATGCCCGGCATTCCTGTGGGCCACTTCGCCATCCGTCCCGGCCCGATGATGGCGTCTGCCGACCGCTTCACGATCAACATTGAAGGCAAGGGCGGCCACGCCGCCATGCCGCACAACTGCATCGACACGGTCGTGGTCGCAGCCCACGTGATCACGGCCCTGCAGACGATCGCCTCGCGCAATGCCGATCCGCTCGACTCGGTGGTGGTCTCCGTCTGCACCGTGAAGGCGGGCGATGCGTTCAACGTGATCCCGCAGACCGCCATGCTGCTCGGCACCGTGCGCACGCTTTCGCCGGAAGTGCGCGACCTCGCCGAGACGCGCATTCGCGCCATCACCGAGAATGTGTGCGCGGCCTTCGGGGCGAAGGCAGAGGTCGAGTACGAGCGCGGCTATCCGGTCACCATGAACGATCCGGAGAAGACGGACTTCATGGCAGGCGTTGCCCGCGCGGTCAGCGGCGAGAACGCGGTGGACACCACGGTGCTGCCCCTGATGGGCGCGGAGGACTTCTCCTTCATGCTCGAGCAGCGCCCGGGCGCCTACATCTTCCTCGGCAACGGCGACACGGCCGGCGTCCACCACCCGGCCTACGACTTCAACGACGAGGCAAGCGCCTACGGCGTCTCGCTCTGGGCGAAGATCGTCGAAACCGGCATGCCGGCGCGCTGAGGA
>JALYFY010000449.1 GCA_030777385.1 Pseudomonadota bacterium
TGACGCCCATGGAGCGGCGATCTCCGAGGCCGCCATGGACCGGGCGCAAGAGGCCGATGCGGTGCTCTTCGGCGCCGTCGGCGGGTCGAAATGGGACAGCGTGCCCTATGCGGTGCGCCCCGAGGCCGGCCTGCTTCGCCTGCGCAAGGATCTCGGCCTCTTCGCGAATCTTCGCCCGGCCATCTGCTACCCGGCGCTTGCCGATGCCTCCTCGCTCAAGCGCGAGGTGGTGGAAGGCCTCGACATCATGATCGTGCGCGAGCTTACCGGCGGCGTCTATTTCGGCGAGCCGAAGGAGATCGTGACCCTTGAGGACGGCTCACAACGCGCAGTCGACACGCAGCTCTACACCACCCATGAGGTGGAGCGGATCACGCGCGTGGCCTTCGATCTGGCGAAGAAGCGCCGCAACAAGGTCTCTTCGGCCGAAAAGTTCAACGTGATGAAGACCGGCGTGTTCTGGCGCCAGGTGGTCACGCGCATCCACAAGGCGGAGTTCTCCGATGTGGAACTCGAGCACGTGCTTGCCGACAACTGCGCCATGCAGCTCGTGCGCTGGCCCAAGCAGTTCGACGTGATCGTCACCGACAACCTGTTCGGCGACATCCTGTCCGACATCGCCGCCATGCTCACCGGCTCGCTCGGCATGCTGCCGTCTGCCTCGCTCGGTGCGGAGGATCCGGCCACCGGCAAGCGGAAAGCCCTCTACGAGCCGGTCCACGGCTCCGCGCCGGATATCGCCGGCAAGGGCCTGGCGAACCCCATCGCCATGATCGGCTCCTTCGGCATGGCGCTGCGCTACTCCTTCGGCCTCCTCGACGAGGCCGACCGCCTCGACAAGGCTATCGCCAACGTGCTGGCCTCCGGCACCCGCACCAAGGACATCGCCGGCCCCGGCATGAACGCGGTCGGCACCCAGGATGTGGGCGACGCCATCGTCAAGGAGCTGGAGGCTCTGTCCTGAGACACGAAAAAGCCCCGGGTTGCGCCCGGGGCTTTTTCATTAGAGCGACCTTTATGGAATCGAACCGGTGGTCTCGATATCGTCGAAGGGGTTGCGTGCGCCCACGAATGGCCCTCCGATCGGGTCGGGGAGCGAGCCCTCGCCGAAGCGATCACGCTGATGGCTCCAGGGCGGATTCGTCATGTAGGACAGCTGCGGCTGCGTCACATAACGGTTGAGCGACCCGACAGGGGCGACCGGACCGGGGTCCAGGAAGCTGCGGGGCTGAACGCGCAGGACGAGGGGACGGTCCTGGGCTTGCGCTTGGTCCACCACCGGGACGGTCGTGAGCGCGGCAAGCGAAGCAAGACCCAAAAGTGCGAAGCGGCGCATAGGTCAATCTCCAACGGCGGCGCGCCGGTTCTTCGGTGCGCCATCACAAGTTCAAACACTGTCAGAACAAGGCGACCCCTTTAAAATGGTTCCGTCGAATCATGCCGTTCACCCACAGGTGAGAGGAAATCAACCCATGCAGGACAGGCCCGGGATCGATTCTGCACTCGCCGGCAAGGACGGTTTGAGCCCTTTGGGCGAGGTGCCGCTGGTGGCCGAGACGCCCGAGGAATTCCTTGACGACGAGACGACGCCAGTGGCGCGCTTTTTCGTGCGCAACAACGGCCTGCTGCCGGAGCCGGTGCATGATGCGGAAGCCTGGAGTTTTACCATCGACGGCGAGGTGGAGCGGCCGCTCAATCTCACTCTCTCCGAACTCAAGAAACGCTTCTCCCAAAAAACCTTTCGCATGGTGCTTGAATGCGGCGGCAACGGCCGTTCCTTCTTCGAGCCGAAGGCGGAGGGCAATCCGTGGACCAATGGCGGGGTCGGCTGCGCGGAATGGACCGGCGTGTCCTTAAGCGACGTGTTGCGCGAGGCCGGCCTGAAGCAGAGCGCGCGTTTCACGGGTCACTTTGGCGCCGATCCGGACAAGACCGGAAGCTTCGAGCATCAGGCCATGTCCCGCGGCGTGCCGATCGCCAAAGCCTTGGAGGAGCATACGCTGCTGGTTTGGGCGATGAACGGCGAGCCCTTGCCCTTCATCCACGGCGGTCCGTTGCGTCTCATCGTGCCGGGCTGGCCAGGGTCGTTGAGCCAGAAATGGCTCAAGCGGATCTGGATCCGCGACCGGGAGCACGATGGTCCGGGCATGACGGGCCTGTCCTACCGCCTGCCGGTGCACCCGCTGCCGCCGGGGTCGGACGGGCAGGGCGTCGAGAACCGGATCCTCGAGTCGATGCCGGTGCGCAGCATCGTGACGGCGCCGGCCGATGGCAGCAGCCATTCGACCCGATCCATCGAGGTCCGGGGCGCCGCCTGGGCCGGCGACGATACGGTGGTGCGGGTCGATGTGACCGTTGATGGCGGTGCCACCTGGGTTGCGGCTGAGATGCAGCCTCTGCGCAATCGCTTCGATTGGGTGCGGTGGCGGGTTTTACTGACCCTGCCCGCGGACGGCTTCTACGA
Organism: Pseudomonadota bacterium; assembly: GCA_030777385.1. Taxonomy (GTDB): domain Bacteria; phylum Pseudomonadota; class Alphaproteobacteria; order Rhizobiales; family Beijerinckiaceae; genus Microvirga. The sequence goes on from JALYFY010000449.1 coordinate 2,465, forward strand.
GATCTTCGCCCGGGCAACGGACAGCCAGGGGCGCGCCCAGCCTTTTCGTGCCACCAACTGGAACCCGAACGGCTATGGCTGCAATGTCATGCACCGGGTGGCGATCACGGTCGGGCAGGAGGTTTGACGGCGATGGCCGCGGTGCGGGCGCCCGGCCCGCAGGCATCCGTGCGGCTGTGCTCGGCCTGTGCGAACACCGCTTTCAGCGATGGGCCGGCATTTCCTGCAAGCGCGATGCCGTCGATGAAGCAGGCAAGCTGCGCCTCGTCGGGGGTGGAGGATCCGCACAGCCAGCCCTGGAAGCCGAACGCGGCCTCCGGGTCGGTAAAGCGGAAAGCCTGACAGGCTTGCTCGCCCTTGCCGGCGAGCGTCATGGGAGCAGCCTCGACGGAGCCGAATTTGGTCGTGATCATCCGGCCTTGACCCTGATGTGCGACGGTGAGACCTGCCCAGGCTGCGCGGCGCACGGTGTCGACGTAAAAGCTTCCGGCCGGTTCGGCCCTGCCCTGAACGAGGGAGAGTTGTGCGTAGCGGAAATCGCCCAGGCGCCCGAGGACCAGCGTGTCCTCCCGCGCGCCGTTCGTATGCTGACGCGCTTCCGCCGCAACAGACCCGGGCGCATTCGCGAGGGCATAAACGGGCGACGAGGGCGAAACCGGCTTCCAAGCCGGTGCCGGCGTGACCAGAACCGAGGAC
>JALYFY010000450.1 GCA_030777385.1 Pseudomonadota bacterium
CGGAGCGAGCATCACATTCCTGAGCACGGTCAGATGGGGGAAGAGATTGAAGGACTGGAATACCATGCCGACCTCCGCCCGCACCTTCTGGAGGGCGGCCCCGCGCGCGACGGGGGTCCCATCCACGATAAGGGTGCTGCCGGGCTCGAACTCCTCAAGAAGGTTGATGCAGCGGATCAGGGTGGATTTCCCCGACCCTGACGGCCCGATGACGCAAACCACCTCACCTTCCCGAATGTCCAAGTCGATGCCATGCAGGGCGGTATAGTTGCCGTACCTCTTGTGAAGGCCGCGGATGTGGATGAAGCCCCGGGTCATCAGCGGTCGGCCCTGCTGAAGCGACGCTCCAGGCGCGACACCATGCCTACCAGGGGCCAGAGCAGCGCAATGTAGATGATGGCCGCGCCGATAAGGGGGCTCGGATTGGCGGCCACCGCCTGGGCCTGGGTCGCCTGCTTCAGGAGGTCCGGCATGGCGACCACGGAGGCAAGGGCTGTGTCCTTCATGACGTTGATGCAGTTGTTGGTGAGTGGCGGAATGACGATGCGGATGGCCTGCGGCAGTATGACGTCCGTCATCATGTGGCGCGGCGACAGTCCCAGCGCGCCGGACGCCTCGAACTGGCCGCGAGGAATGGCTTCGATGCCGGCCCGGAAGATCTCGGCCGTATACGCTCCGGAGACGAGGCTGAGAGCCGCGACGGCCGACATGAACGGCGACAGGCGGATCCCAAGAAACGGCAGCGCATAATAGATGATGATCAGCAGGACGAGGATCGGGATCGACCGCATGATGTCGATGTAGATCCTCGCAAGGGCCTGGAACAGGCGAGGCGCATAGAGCCGCGCGAGCGCCAGCAGGAGCCCGAGGGCAAGCCCCAGAAGGATGCTCACGACGCCGATCTTGATCGTGACCCACAGGCCCCACAGCAACATGGGGTAGGTCCGGATCAGGACCGGAACGTTGAAGAAGGTATCGATGATGTCCATCGTGTCGCCGCTTGGCCTCCGAAGGCCGGCGGAACGCGCAACGCGTCCCGCCGGATTGCTGGTCAGGGCGCGGGCATGTCCATGACCTGAACGGTCGAGGTCGTGTCCTCCGGGGCGGCGCCGAACCACTTCTCGTGGGTCGCGGCCATGAAGCCGTCGTTCTTCAGCTCGGTGATGACCGCATCGACCTCGGCCGCGAGGGGAGCGTCCTTGGCGAACATGATGGAGTACCGCTCACCGGTCGGGATACGCTCCGCCACGAGGATCTCGGGCTTGTCCTGAGCGTAGTACTGCAGCGCCGGGATGTCCGAGATGTAGCCGTCGATCCCGCCGTTCACGAGGTCGAGCATCGCCGGAGCGAGCCCCTCGAAGCGACGGATCTCGGCGAAGCCATACTCCGCCTCGTGCTCGGTCGCCCACATGTCGCCAGTGGAGCCGGTATCGACGCCGATCACCTTGCCGGACATGTCGGACAAGCCGCCGAGCCCGCTTTCCGCCGTGACGGTCAGCGACTGATCGCTGTCATAGTAGGGCTGCGCGAAGCTGACTTCCTGAAGCCGCTCCGGAGTGATCGTGATCGAAGAGGTGGCCATGTCGATGCGGCCCGACTGCACCGCGGAGAACAGGCCGTTGAACGGGATGTTCTCGATCACCACCTCGCGGCCGAGCCGGGCGCCGATCTCGTTCACGACATCGATCTCGAAGCCCACGATGTTGCCGGACTCGTCCTGGAACTCCCAGGGGACGTTGCCGATGTTGGCTCCGACGGTGAGCTGCTGCGCTTGTGCCTGCGCCGTTACGCCCATTGCCAGGACCGTGCCGAGCAAGCTCGACCTGAGGAACATTCTGCGCAGCATGCTGCGTCCTTTCCCTGCTGAAGTAGTCTTGCTACCATTGGACCGGTCAGACCGGTCAGACCAACCGAAGCACGGCAACATTTCAAAAGCAACCCGCCGGGGACCTGCCTCAAAGCCTCGGACGACCAACTGGAGTAATTACGTGGACCCCGCTCCCGAAGGCTGGCAGC
>JALYFY010000451.1 GCA_030777385.1 Pseudomonadota bacterium
GCACAATGCTGGCGGAGATCGAGGCGCTGACATCAGACGATGCCATCGTCGCGAGCAGCACCTCAGCCCTCTTGCGCAGCAGCATTGTGGCTGATTGCAAGCATCCCCACCGCTTCATTGTTGCGCACCCCTTTAACCCTCCGCACCTCGTTCCTTTGGTCGAACTCGTGGGAGACGATTCGGATGTGGTCGGGCGAGCTGCGGAGTTCTACCGGGCTCTCGGCCGCCGGCCCGTGATCCTGCGGCGGGAGATGCCGGGCCACATTGCTAACCGCCTTGCGTCGGCGCTCTACCGCGAGGCCGTGTTCCTTGTCGAGCAAGGAGTTGCCAGCGTGGCCGATATCGATGCAGCGCTCTGCAACGGTCCCGGCCTGCGCTGGGCTGTCATGGGCCCGCACATGACCTATCATCTCGGCGGCGGCCCAGGTGGCATCGAGCATTACCTCTCCCATTTAGGCCCAAGCCAGGTCAGACGATGGGCCTCGCTGGGAAGCCCAACACTGAGCCCCGAGGTGCAGAAACAGATTGTGGAAGGCGTGACTGACGAGGCCGGCGACCGTTCGATCCAGGAACTGGAGGAGCGGCGTGACCGGGGCCTTCTCGAGATCCTGAAGTCCCGGACCGAGGTTGCGGGAGAGCCATGATGGACCCGCTGATCATTACGGTTGCTCCCAATGGGGCACGTCGTGGAAAAGCCGATCATCCGGCCATTCCGCTCACGCCAGCAGAGATCGGGATCGAAGCCGCCCGCTGCCAGGAGGCGGGAGCTGCCATGATCCATCTGCACGTCCGCGATGCAGAGGGGCGGCATTCCGTTGATCCGGACCTCTATCGGGCTGCCATTGCAGCCGTACGGAAGGAGGCAGGCTCTGATCTGATTGTCCAGGTCACGACCGAAGCGGTTGGAATCTTCACGCCGGATCAGCAGATTGCTGCCATGCAGGCGCTTCAGCCTGAGGCCTTCTCCGTCGCTGTTCGCGAGCTCATTCCCGATACGGCATCCGAGACCGCGGCCGCCCGGTTCCTGAAGGAGCAGGCCGACCGAGGGGTGTCGATCCAATATATTCTCTATGATGCCGATGATGTGCGCCGCTTCACCAATCTCATCAGTCGCGAGATCATTCCTCATATAAGAGCAAGTGGGTTGTTCGTCCTCGGGCGCTATACGCAAGGACAACAGTCATCGCCAAACGATCTCCTGCCATTCTTGGACGCTTGGACCCTCGACCTGCCTTGGTCCCTCTGTGCGTTCGGCCGGCGCGAAGCGGCTTGCGCGATCACGGCGGCCTGCTTGGGCGGCCATGTTCGTGTCGGGTTTGAGAATAATCTTCACCGGCCGGACGGGAGCTTGGCTCCAGATAATGCTACTCTGGTCCGCGGCGTTGCAGATGTAGCCAGGTCACTGGGGCAGGCGGTTGCAACATCCGAGGAGGCTAGGCACGTGTTCGCCCATGATCGATAATCCGCGGAGTGGAACAGAATATGCTTGCCGCGGGGAAGTCAGGCACGGAGTGGCTTCCGATCTCGGATCCACAACGGCAGAGGCGGTGGATAGTAACCGATAACAAATTATGTTGCGGTGCGCGCTCAGTTAGAAGCCGCCGCTGTCCCCACCCGCGTCGTCGGTCAGGTAGACGATGCGCAGCACCTCCTGCGGCGTGAGGCGGAAGACTATGCCGCCCGGTGTTTCGGGGACAATGTTCGCCTTGCCGTTACGTTCAATGCCCTGTCCTCAGGACCGTCGAGCTTGCCCCGAGCGCCGGACACAGCATTGGCGGCCTTCTGGGCCTTCTCACCCATCCGGTAGATGCTGATTGAGGACGATCCACGTGGCACCCCTCCTACTGATCTTGATAGCGTTAAGGTTTGAGACTCCTGGAGGGACTGAATAGCGTAAGCGATCCATTCTGGGGATGCTGTGCTCCTATTCGGTGCAGGAGGGCGCCTGCAACCAGATACACCGAACCCCTATAGCCTGTCGTGCCGACTCGCCAACTCGCTCTATTGGCGCTACGCTCGTACCGCCCGAATGCCACAGGCGCCGAACCATGCAAGCGGAACTGACAACCACCCTTTCGCGTGCACGCCATCTGCCTCTTGGCGCACTGATAGTCTTGCTGTGCGGATCGTCGGCCCATGCGCAAACCCAAGCCTCCTCTTCTAACCCCTTTGCCGGCTTTGCCGGATCGTGGTCGGGCAGCGGCACAGTAGCCCTGTCCAACGGCATCACCGAACGTCTCCGCTGCCAAGCCACGTACGTGGTAGCATCCGCCAGCGCCAACCTCCGGCAGAACCTTCGCTGTGCGAGCGACAGCTACACCTTCGAGCTCAGGACGGACATCAACGCTGAGGGCGGGCGTGTTGGCGGCGTCTGGGCCGAGACTACGCGCAACATGCAAGGAACGATCTCCGGCCGGGTTTCGGCTGGTCGGATTGATGCCGTTGCCGAGGGGCCCGGCTTCTCGGCCGGGATCGCCATGGCTCCTCAAGGCGCGCGACAGGCGGTGAGCATCCGCTCCCAGGGCACCGAGCTGTCGCAGGTGTCGGTCACCATGACCCGGGCGCGGTAGCCGGAATGTTCGATGGCGTCAGGAGTTCTGAAAAGACGGAAACATGGAGACGCAGGCGCGGTATTCCCTGATCGGACTGTTCACACTCTGTGTGATCGCAGCCGCCTTTGCGTTCCTGTATTGGCTCCGCGGTACCGGCGGGTTCAGCGAACGGGAGACCTATCAGGTCGTGTTCGAAAGTCCCGTTACGGGAGTGCTGCCGGGCGCACAGGTCCTGTTCAACGGCATCCCGGCCGGAGAAGTGACCGAGCTCCGGCTCAACCCCGATGATCCGCGCCAGGTGATCGCCACGCTCTCCCTCGACCCCAACACACCCGTCAAGGCCGATACCCAGGCCGGCCTCGTATCCCAGGGTCTTACGGGTGCGCCCGCCATCGCCCTCCGCGGTGGCACGCCCGCCGCGCCGCCTCCCAGCTCAACCGGCGGTGCACCTGTTCTGAAGGCGGATCCGGCCGCGAGCCAAGACCTGAGCCAGGCGGCACAGGAGGCCTTGCGGCGCCTTGACACCCTCATCGCCGACAATGCGGAACCGCTGCATGGCATCCTGGCCAATCTGAAAACTTTCTCGGAGGCCCTCGCGCGCAATTCCGGCCGCCTTGACCGGATCCTGGAAGCCCTTGAGGGCCTGGGCGGCGGTGGCCCCGCGAAGACACCGGCCAGGATCTATGACCTGTCAGCGCCACATGCGTTCCCACCCAACGACAAGGTCGCGAGTGGTCAGTTGGTTGTTCCGGAGCCGAGCGCGCTTGTCCTGTTTGACACGCAAAAGATCCTCGTGCGGCCGCAGGCGGAAGAAAGCCTCGCGTTGGATGCGCAATGGAGTGACAGCCTGCCGAAGCTTCTGCAAGCCAAGATCATCCAGAGCTTCGAGAATGCACACTATCCGCAGGCCGTCGCGCGTCCCACGGAAGGGCTTGTGGCTGACTACCAGCTCCTGATCGACATCCGCAGCTTTCAGTTGATGCTGCCTCCCGAACCCCACGCCGATGTGGAGTTCTCGGCGAAGATCCTGGCTGGAGACGGACGGCTGATCGGCTCACGCATTGTGCATGCGAGCGTTCCGGTTCAGGCTACGGATGCAGCAGCGGCGGCGGCAGGCCTCAACGAGGCATTCGGCAAGGCCGCAACCGAATTGGTGCTTTGGGCGTCCGGCTTTATCTGAGGGCTTGGGTCTAACGCAGTACCATCAGCGCCTCGGCGACAATGGCTGGCTGCCCATACGCCTCCGGCAAACCAACAAGGGCGATGTGGCAGCCGTTGCCGCCAGCCGGGCACCCCAGACGGGAGGATCGAGGACAGAAGAGCCCGGGCTTTCCCTTTTTGGCATTGCCCTCGAGCTGACTCGGTAGACCCTTTTAAGTGCTCGTGAATGGCCGCTCCGGGCATTCCTTGGAAAGAAACAGAGGGTCTGCTCTCGCAAGGAACAGCGGACGTTCCTAGAGGGCGGGGACTCGTCAGAGCCTGACCCACAATAGACCTTCAGCAGATTGGAGCGTCAGATGAGCGGGTGACGGGAGTTGTGGTCGGTGCTTGCCGCAAGGAACCGGTCATAAGCTCCCTGGTGCTTCTCACTTGTCCTCGGAGCGATCAGGACGCGTGGGCTGATCGCCGGACCACGCCAGTTCCTGGGCTAGTGCCTGACAAAGGGGACGGCCTCCCTTCCCATCGGGATAGCCGAAGAGGCCGGTATGGCAGTGCCGGTCGTCGTTCCAGCCAGGATAGTCGAGGACGGGGTAAAGACAGATCCCGTCGACCGGAACGCCGGCCATTCGCGCCGCGATGACCTCATGACCGATAATGCGAAGCCACGCTGGACGCAGGTCGCCCTCGATCCCGGTCTCGGCGACAAACAGCGGACGCCGGTAGCGCTCGTGGATGGCGCGCAGGAGGTTGGAGAAGGAACGGTATTGCGGGTGGTCGACCGCAATCGGTAGGCTGCCATCGATCCACTGATTGTGGAGGTAATAGTTCACGCCGACGATATCGACGTAGTCAGGCCGGCCACCCAGCTCAGGACGATGGCGCCCTGACAGGAAGTCCAGCGCTTCGAACTGCGCCAGGGTGTAATGCTGGGCTGCTTGGACATCCTGCGGGTGATCAGAGCGCGGAACGACGTGGATGGCAGGCTCCGCATGAACAATGCGGGCGCGGGGCTCGACCTCGCGCACCGCCTCGATGGCGGCGATTGATGCTCGCACAAGGATTGCTTTGAGCTCGTTGCCGCGTCCTGTAGCCAGCGGGTTGATATACGCGAGGCTCCCGCCAGCCCAGGACCAGAACGAGATTTCGTTCACCGGCACATAGAAGGGCACTCCATCGGCCTCATCGCGAACGACCTGCGCCGCCGCGCGCGCAAAATGTGCGAGGCGGTCGATGAAGGCAGGCGACCAGATGTCGAGATCGTCCGGCCAGCCCCAATGGCAGAGGTCCCAGATGACCTGGGTCCCCGCCTCGCGAGCCGCCCGAAGCTGGGGCAGAAAGCTCGACCAATCGTAGTGACCGGGTGTGCTCTCGATCAAGTACCAGCGCAGGCCATCGCGCACGGTGCGGATTCCGTGCTCCGCCAGCATCCTGTAGTCGGCCTCTGCGTGGACATCATGGCCCGTGGACGCAACCAAATCGAGCCGTCGCCCATGCTGGTGCCGATGGGTTGAGCACTCAAATCCGCCGATCAGGAAGCTGGTGAACAGGTCCGAGCAGACATTGCAGAAAGCCTGCTGCGGGAGACCGGCCGCGTAGCGCCTCAGAGCTTGATGGAGCTGCCGCTCATTCTCTGTGGCACGAACTCCACCAACGATCGCGCTGGCTTCGACCGCCCTGTCATTCTCAAGCTCTTGCATTCCCTGCTCCCGGGTTTGGGCCGCGGCTCCTAGCCCTCGCGCCAGTCGCGACGTGGGCGATGTCTCGGGCGCCGGTCATCAAGCTCAACTCTCGCATCAGGAGGGCCGTCGGCCCCAGACCACATTCCGGCGTAGTGGCCCTTGCGCTCAAGAAGTCCGTCATGGGTACCGCGCTCGACGATCCGGCCGGCATCCATGACGAAGACCTGATCGCAGGTAACGACGCTCTCGAGCCGATGCGTCACGAGGACGATCGTGCGCCCGCCCTTGAGCGATCGCAGCGTTTTCAGGAGAAGGTGCTCATGGTGAGGATCAAGGGCGCTGGTCGGCTCATCGAGGATGAGAAATGGCGCGCGCGTGACCAGCGCTCGGGCAATGGCAAGCCGCTGACGCTGTCCTCCCGAGAGGTTCTGCCCGCCCTCTGCCAAAATGGTCTCGTAGCCTTCCGGAAGGTCTTCAATGAAGGCTGCCGCTCCGGCGAGTTCAGCCGCTCGCTCAATTTCGGTTCGGCTCGCCCCCGGCCGCCCATAGGCAATGTTCGCGGCAATGCTCGCGGGGAGCATGAGACTGTCCTGCCCGACGAGTGCCATATGGGCACGGATATCCGTGAGCCGAGCCGTGCGGAGATCAACCCCATCCAGTCGCACTGCGCCCATAGTCGGATCGTAAAGCCGCAGCATCAGCGCCAGAAGCGTGCTCTTGCCGGTACCGCTCGGTCCGACGAACGCCACCATCTCGCCAGGCCGGATGGTGGCGCAGAGATCATGCAGGATTGGATGACTGGGCCGATAGGCAAACCCGACCTGGTCCAGCACCAGAGTCCGCGAGGCGATCGGCAGGTTTGCAGCCCCGGGATCTTCGGTAATCGCCTCCGGCGTATCGAGGATCCGAAACACCCGACGGGTCGCAGCCTCGAAGATCCTCACCTTGGCAACGAACTCAGTGAGCCACTTCATCGGCTCCCACAGCTTCCGGACATAATCCATGAACACGATCAGAAGACCGACCGTCATGCCGCCTTCCACCGGAGACACGAACTGGTCGCGGTACACGAGGTAGCCGCCGTATCCGAGGATGATGGCCCCTCCGACGGCAAGAATGCTGTCGCGGGCGAGAGGGTAGAGTTGCTCCTGAACGTTGAGGCGCAGCAGCGCCCGGACGCTGCGCCCGACCGCCCCGCGAAAGCGACGAAACTCATAAGCCTCCCGCTGATAAGTCTGGGCGAGCGGCACTCGCACCATCGCTTGTTGAATAGAACTGGTGAGATCGGCATCGATCTGTTTTGACGCGAGAGCCCGCTCGTGGATCTGGACGCCAAAGCGCCAGTTGCTCCAGATCATGAACGGAGCCACCGTGAAGGCCGCGAGTGTCAGGGAGGCATTCCGCGACAGGAGAATGGCCGTCATCACCGTCAGGGTCACGGCGGCAACTGACGTGCCGATCACAGTATCCATAATACCCCAAGGACCGAAGGCATCGGTGGTTAGCCGGTAGATCGCGTCTCCCTGTGGGCGGCTGCGGTGATAGGTCAGGCCGAGGTGCTGGAGCTTCCGGAACAGATCATGGCGCACCCGCGTGGTGCCCTGGTAGTTCAGCCGATAGTTGATCATCATGCGGCCGAACCAAGCGACATAGCCGATAATGTGGAGCCCCATGCCCAATAGGACGAGGCCAACGATCTGCCCAACCTTGCTGACAGGTAGGATCGACAGGAACAGGCTGTGCACCCAGTCCCCCTTGGGTTGGCCTGTCAGCACGCTGTCGATCAGGATTGCCAGCGGCCATGCTTCGAGCAGACCGACACACACCGAGACGCCGATCAGAGCAACGAGGGCAGTAATCCAAACCCAGTCAGCCGCAAAGTACCCCAACGCACGGCGGTAGATGGACGTGGCCTCGGCATCGACCTGGCCGATCTGCTCAGTGTTCAGGGTCTCCCTCCTGTTAATCAACAGAAAAAGTATTAGAGATTGCTCCGAACAGCATTCTCGTACTCTCCTATTCCCCCAGATGGTCTCGGCTGCTTGATGGACTCTAATCCAATGCTGATCTACCAGCAGACGTTCTTAGCCTTGGCAGCCCCTCGGCGATGCTGTTCTCTCCGCTCAAGGCCCATCAGCTCGGCCAGACGGTTCCTCGCCCGGTTCACCCGACTCTGGATCGTGCCTACCGCACAGCCGAGGACTTGAGCCGCCGCCTCGTAGCTCATGCCCTCTGCGCCAACGAGCATGATCGCTTCGCGCTGTCCCTCAGGCAGCTTGGCCAACGCCGCCGCGAGATGCCTTAACATGATCCTGCCATCGTGATGCGGGATGGAGATCATCGTTGCGGCAAAGGATCCGTCCACATCCTCGACCTCGTGCTTGGTTTTGCGACAGGCTGAGCAGAACAGGTTGCGCATGATCGTGAAGAGCCAAGCCCGGAGGTTCGTGCCGGGTTCGAACTTGTCCTGCTTGTTGATGGCCCTCAGCACCGTCTCCTGCACGAGATCCTCCGCTTGATCGACATTCCGCGTCAGAGAGATCGCAAAAGAGCGCAGAGAGGAAAGGCACGTCATAATTCCATTGGCAAAGGATTGGTCGATCGCATCCGGATCAACGTGGACGACCTTGCTCCCAATATCGAGGAGTTGAGCGGGACTCGACAGGAGCTTCTCCTCGAGAGACTCCCCATACGAAGCATGGAGGTGCTGCCCGAGATGGACTCGGATGCTGATATTCGAGGCAGCAGAGACTGAGGGGCTCACGAGGCCGAGTAAAGCCATCCAGTCATGCGGATTGGTCGGGATAAGCTCTGATGCACCCATGATGGTCATTCCCCTGCTAAACCACGTTGTGGTCGGCGACGGTCACCACCTGCCACAGGGTTTGTGGTGCCGCGTTCGTCCTGGTGGATCACCAACACCTGCTGCTCCCAGGTCCTCTCACATTTCCGCATGTCGGGATCTGGCAATGCCGTCATCATCAGCGAGCCTCATCTCCTCGGCCAAACAGTTCCTGGCCCGGTTGACCCGGCTCTTGACGGTGCCAACCGCACAGCCGAGAGCTTGGGCCGCTTCTTCATAGGATAGTCCGTCCGCGCCCACGAGCATGATGGCTTCGCGCTGGGTCTCCGGCAGCTTGCTAAGGGCTACCTCAAGATCATGCACCATGATCCTGTCTTCTTGGTCCGGAAGCGAAATCATCGTCGCAGCATAGGATCCGTCGACATCCTCAACCTCGCGCATGATTTTGCGGTGTTCCGAGAAGAACTGGTTGCGCAGGATGGTGAAGAGCCAGGCCTGAAGGTTCGTGCCGGCTGCGAACTGCTCGTGCTTGCTGAT
>JALYFY010000452.1 GCA_030777385.1 Pseudomonadota bacterium
GTGTAGATCACGGATCTCGACCAATAATAAAAAAAAAACTCCCTCTCCCTGAGGGAGAGGGTTGGGGTGAGGGGTTACAGGTTCATCCGGAGAGGCAATAACCCCTCACCCGGACCTGCGGTCCGACCTCTCCCTCAAGGAGAGGTGATGAGGAGCCACACTCGTCCTACGATCCCGGATCTTCGCTGCACTCCGTCCGGAATGAGGGCGTGTGACTATTCAGCAGCCACCGGAAGTTCACGGCCGGACAGCCAAACCGCCAGATCCGCACGTGCGCGATCCGTCAGCGCCTTCTTTCTGGCAACAGCCTTTGCAGGACCGCGCAGGCGCTTTCCGTCTTCAGCCTTCGGCGTGTAGTCGAGCGGCGGGAACAGGCCGAAATTGACGTTCATGGGCTGGAAGGAGCGCGGCCCCTCGTCGATGGTCTCAATATGCCCGCCCGTGATGTGGTTGATGAGTGCGCCCAGCGCCGTGGTGTGCGGCAGGGGCTGAATCGGACGGCCGAGACGCTCGGCAGCGGCAAAGCGGCCGGTCATCAGGCCCACCGCCGCGCTCTCCACGTAGCCCTCGCAGCCGGTGATCTGGCCGGCAAAGCGCAGGCGCGGCATGGCCTTAAGGCGCAGGGTCGGATCGAGGAGCTTGGGTGAGTTGAGGTAGGTGTTGCGATGAATGCCGCCGAGACGCGCGAACTCGGCATTCTCCAGGCCCGGGATCATGCGCAGGATTTCACCTTGTGCGCCGTATTTCAGCTTTGTCTGGAAGCCCACCATGTTGAACAAGGTGCCGAGCGCGTTGTCCTGGCGCAGCTGCACGATGGCGTAGGGCTTCTTGTCCGGGTTGCGCGGGTCGGTCAGGCCGACAGGCTTCATGGGGCCGTGCCGCAGGGTCTCCCGGCCGCGTTCGGCCATCACCTCGATAGGCAGGCAGCCGTCGAAATAGGGGGTGTTTGCCTCCCACTCCTTGAACTCGGTCTTGTCGCCCGCAATCAGGGCATCCACGAAGGCTTCATATTGGTCCTTCGTCATCGGGCAGTTGATGTAGTCCTTGCCTGTGCCGCCCGGCCCGACCTTGTCGTAGCGCGACTGGAACCAGGCGATGTCCATGTTGATGGACTCACGGTAGACGATAGGCGCAATGGCGTCGAAGAAGGCGAGCGAAGTCTCGCCCGTCAGCTCAAGGATTGCCTCGGCCAGGGCAGGCGAGGTGAGGGGGCCGGTGGCCACGATCACGGATGACCATTCCTCCGGCGGGAGGCCAGCCACTTCGCCCCGCTCGATGGTGACGAGGGGATGCGCCTCCAGCGCGGCGGTCACCGCATCGGAGAAGCCGTCGCGATCGACGGCGAGCGCCCCGCCTGCGGGAACCTGATTGGCATCGCCCTTGGCCATGATGAGCGAACCGAGGCTGCGCATCTCCTGATGGAGGAGGCCAACGGCGTTGGCCTCGGCATCGTCAGAGCGGAAGGAGTTGGAGCAGACGAGTTCGGCAAGCCCTTCCGTCTTGTGGGCATCGGTGCCGCGCACCGGACGCATCTCGTGCAGGACGACGGGAACACCCGCCTGGGCAATCTGCCAAGCTGCTTCCGAACCGGCGAGGCCGCCGCCGATGACGTGGATGGGTTCGATTGTGCTCATGGTCATTCTCCCGGGCGACCTTGATTGACTCCCCTGGGAGCCCTGGTCAAGTTGAGCCGGTCAGTTTCGAAAAGGCTTTGAACGCCATGCAATCCAGGCGACCGGTTGTCCTTATTACAGGAGGTAGCCGCGGCATAGGGGCCGCAGTGGCGCAGCTTGCAGCCTCGCGCGGCTATGACGTTGCGATCACCTACAGGTCCGAGCAGGAGGCTGCCGAGCAAGTGCTCGCAAGCTGCCGGGCTACAGGCGCAGCAGCTGTGGCCTGCCAGGGCGACGTTGCGGTGGAAGCTGACGTGATCCGTATGTTCAACGAGGCTGAGGCTGCCTTGGGGGCCATCTCGCATGTGGTCAACAATGCCGGCATCACGGGCAGGTCAAGCCCTCTTGAGCAGGCCTCGGCCGATACGATACGCACCTGCATCGACGTCAATGTCTTGGGAGCGTTGTGGGTCGCCCGCGAGGCAGCGCGGCGGCTGCCCAAGGGGCCGAGCGACAAGGCTAAAACCATCATCAACATCTCGTCGGTTGCCGCATCTCTCGGCAGCCCCAACGAATATGTCTGGTATGCTGCCTCAAAGGGCGCCATCGATTCCCTGACGATTGGGCTGGCGAAGGAACTTGCCGGGGAGGGTATCCGGGTCAATGCAGTTTCGCCAGGAATGACGAAAACAGATATTCATGAACGCAGCACGCAGGACCCGGGCCGTCTGGAGCGTCTGCGCCCCCACATTCCGCTCAATAGGATCGGGGAGCCAGACGAGATTGCAGAGGCCGTGCTGTTCCTGATCTCGGACGCGGCCTCTTACATTACTGGAGCGAACATACCGGTTTCAGGTGGCCGCTGACAGCCTCCAGATAAGCGAACGCCCGCCTCAAGAGGCGGGCGAGGGCCATTTGCTGCAATGCAGCATAAAATTAAGCGACAGCGTTCTCGCGCGCGATGTTCTCGATCTGAAAACGGGAGATTCCGAGATCGTCGAGCTCGCGGTCCGACAGCAGGGAAAGCTCACGGACGGTATCGCGATAACGTAGATAAGCACGGAACTTAGAGAGAATGTAAGACACGAACATGGGTAACTCCTGGTAGTTGACCGGTCCCGTGACCGGCAGCTTTTATTCTTGCGTTTGCAGTGCAGTATATAGACCTGTGCAACGCAAAAGAGGAGTGGTAATAATGTAGGGCTGTTATGCTTTAGTAGCATACCGGCCTAATGCCACGTTAACCATGATGCGGCCTTGGCATGCCTCCAAGATGCGTGCGTTCTGCCTGGCGGAGCTGGCGCTCACGGCCAAGCCTGTGGCTGGAGAAACCAGCTGAAGCTTGTCGTAAGCGCCAGTAGGGTGAGCGGGGGGCTCGATATCAGAGAACGAAGAAGTCGTTCTTGGTCACGGATAGGCCGGCTGAAAGCTGGGCGAACTTGACGGCTGCTGTTCCGCCAATGCCATCGGCATCGTACAGCAGTGCGCCGCTCTGTTTGTTGTAGATGACCCGGTCCGAGGCATCCTTGGCCCCTGAACCTGTGGTGAAGGCGCTGCCGGCGAGCCAGCCATCGCGTCCAGCCTTGGTGAAGATCCTGCTGTCCAGCATGA
>JALYFY010000453.1 GCA_030777385.1 Pseudomonadota bacterium
CCAATTACTGCCTGTTCGACTGCGCCTATTGCGTCAACCGGCGCTCGTCGAACGTGAAGCGGGCGAAGTTCTCCGTGGACGAGGTGGTGACGCTCACGGTCGAGTTCTACAAGCGCAACTACATCGAAGGCCTGTTCCTGTCCTCGGGCATCATCCGCTCGCCGGACTACACCATGGAGCAGATGCTGCTGGTGGCCAAGAAGCTGCGCCGCGACCACGGCTTTCGCGGCTACATCCACCTGAAGACCATTCCCGAGGCAAGCCCCTGGCTCATCGAGGAGGCGGGCCTGTGGGCCGACCGCCTGTCGATCAACCTCGAATTGCCCACCGAGACGAGCCTGGAGCGGCTGGCGCCGGAAAAGGACGGCGCCTCCATCGAGAGCGCCATGGCGCAGATGTTCGAGCGCATCGAGGAAGCGCGCGAGGAGCGCCGCCACTTCTCGCCGGCCGGCCAGACCACGCAGATGATCGTGGGCGCCGACGAGACCACGGACCAGGATGTCTTACGCACCTCGGCCAAGCTCTACGGCCATTACGACATGAAGCGGGTGTACTACTCCGCTTTCAGCCCGATCCCGGACTCCAGCGCCATCCTGCCCCTGAAGTCGCCGCCGCTCATGCGCGAGAGCAGGCTCTACCAGGCCGATTGGCTGCTGCGCTATTACGGCTTCAATGTGGACGAGATCGCGTCGGGCGGCGAGAAGGGCATGCTCGACCTCGATGTGGACCCCAAGCTCGCCTGGGCGCTCAAGAACCGCCACCTGTTTCCCGTCGACGTGAACCGGGCCGAGCGCGAGATGCTGCTGCGCGTACCGGGCCTCGGAGCACGCGCCGTCGACAAGATCGTGGTGGCGCGAAAGCACACCACCCTGCGTCTGGAGGATGTGGCCCGCCTCACCTCGGGCCTCAAGCGCGCGAAACCCTTCCTCGTCGCGGCCGATCACCACCCGAAGGCCAGGCTCGATCAGTTGAACCTGCGCGAGCGGCTGATCGAGAAGCCCGAGCAGCTGAGTTTGTTTGCATGAGCACGCACACACGCTGTCATCCCCGGCGGTCCGCAGGACCGGGAAGGGGATCCACGGTCGAACGCTGCGCTCCGGCCGGGAATGGCACGAGAGGTCGAGCATGACCCTCCACCGCATCACCTTGAAAAGCGGCGCGGATCTCCAGGGCTTTCGCCGGGCGGTGCGATGGCTGATCGCGGAGGAGCTTGCGCCGCAGCATGTGGTCTTCGCCGTCGACGACGCACCAGCCCTGTTCGGCCAGGAGGCGGCGGGCGATGCGCCGGCGGTGTCGCTTCCGAAAGGCGTGGCGCAGCTCATCGAGCATGTGGTCTGCCATCGCGACCCCGAGCGCTATGCCCTGCTCTACAGGCTCGTCTGGCGGGTGCTGAACGGCGAGCGCGATCTGTTGGAGATCGCGAGCGATCCGCTGGTGCACCGCATCGACATGATGGCGCGCTCCGTGGGGCGCGACCTGCACAAGATGCACGCCTTTGTGCGCTTTCGCCGGATGGGGAGCGACGGTCCCGAGCGCTTCGCCGCCTGGTTCGAGCCGGAGCACTTCATCCTGGAGGCAGCAGCCCCCTTCTTCGTCGACCGCTTCCGCTCCCTCGATTGGACCATCCTCACGCCCCTCGGCTCCATCCATTGGAACCGCGAGGCTTTGCGCTTCGGCCCGCCGGCCCGGCGCGAGGACGCGCCGGATGAGGACAGCTTCGAGGAGGGCTGGCGCGGCTATTACGAGAGCGTGTTCAACCCGGCTCGGGTGAACCCCACCGCCATGCGGGCCGAGATGCCAAAGAAGTACTGGCGCAACATGCCGGAGACCGCCGCGATCCCGGGGCTGATCCAAACCGCCTCCCAGCGCGTTGAACGGATGATCGAACAGGAGGCGACCATGCCGGCAAAACGCACCCCGGAGCGCGCGCTCGAGGCCATGTTTGACCAGGAGCCGAAGAGCCTGGAGGAACTCAACGCCATCATCGCGAAAGCCGGCCCCCTCGTGCCCGGCGCCACCCAGGCGGTGTTCGGCGAAGGCCCTCTGCATGCGCAGATCATGTTCGTGGGCGAGCAGCCGGGCGATCAGGAGGACCTGCAGGGGCGGCCCTTCGTGGGGCCTGCCGGCAAGCTCCTGACCAAGGCGATG
>JALYFY010000454.1 GCA_030777385.1 Pseudomonadota bacterium
GATGGCGAAGGCCATGGCGCTGGCGTCGTTCTCGATCAGCACCGGCTTGCCCAGCCGCTGGCCCAGGCCTGCGGCGAGCGGCAGGTCCCGGGTGCCGAGCACCGGGCTCCAGGCGACGATGCCGTCCCGGGTATCCACATAGCCCTGGCAGGCAAGCCCCACCGCCTTCACGTCCGCAGCGCCGCTGTCCTGCGCGAAGGCGGAGATGGTCTGGGCCAGCACGTCCATCAGCTCCTCGGCCCCGAGATTGCGCAGGGGCCGCTCGATGTGGCGGCTCGCCCGGTTGCGCCCGGCGCTGTCCACGAGGCGCAGCTCGATGCGGTTGAAGCCGGTCCAGACGCCGATCACCGAGCCGAGCGTCTCGGCAAAGAACAGGCGCGTCTTGGGCCGGCCGCGGATCAGGCCATTGGCTTGATCGGCGCTCTCCTCCGCGGCAAGAACGCCTTCGTCGAGCAGGCTCGCGGTCAGCTCGGAGACGCTTGCCGGGCTCATGCCCAGATGCTGGCCGATCTCCACCCGCGCCATAGGCCCCTCCCGGCGCAAGGCATCGAGCAGGCGCCGCCGGGCCGTTTCGCGGGAGGAGAGAGGGAGCATGTTCGCAACCACCATTTATTCGGCAGATGAATAAAACAATTCCGGGATAAGTGTGTATCCGACCAAAATATAACATCGGCCCGGCTTGAAGGTGCAAATGGCTGAGATAATTATTTCCCCGCTCGAACAATAAAGCATGGCAGCGCGAGCCGCGTCCGTCGACACCTGTTGGGGTCGACAGCCTGCCATGAGCATGAGGGCCTTGCGGGGAAGGCACCCCGAAAGGCGCCGACCAGGAGGAAATCAATGGTATCGAAGAAACTTGCTCTGATCAGTTTTGCCGCTCTGGCCCTTTCGGCCACCGCCGCCTTCGCCCAGAAGGGCCCGGTGGTCGGCGTCAGCTGGTCGAACTTCCAAGAAGAGCGCTGGAAGACCGACGAGGCGGCCATCAAGGCTGCCGTCGAGAAGGCCGGCGGCACCTATGTGTCGGCGGACGCCCAGTCCTCCCCGGCCAAGCAGCTCACCGACATCGAGAGCCTGATCGCCCGCGGCGCCAAGGCCCTGATCGTCCTGGCGCAGGATGCGGACGCCGTGCGCCCCGCCGTCGAGAAGGCCGTGGCCGAAGGCATCGCGGTGGTGGGCTACGACCGCCTCATCGAAATTCCGCAGGCCTTCTACCTCACCTTCGACAACGTGGAAGTGGGCCGCCTGCAGGCCCGCGAGGTGCTGAAGCTGAAGCCCGAGGGCAACTATGCCTTCATCAAGGGCTCGGGCTCCGATCCGAACGCCAACTTCCTGTTCCAGGGCTCGATGGAAGTGCTGAAGGCCGGGATCGACTCCGGCAAGATCAAGAATGTGGGCGAGGCCTACACGGACGGCTGGCTGCCGGCCAACGCGCAACGGAACATGGAGCAGTTCCTCACCAAGAACAACAACAAGATCGATGCGGTGATCGCCGCCAATGACGGCACCGCCGGCGGCGCCATCGCGGCACTCGGCGCGCAGGGTCTTGCCGGTTCCGTGCCGGTCTCCGGTCAGGACGCCGACAAGGCGGCCCTGAACCGCGTGGCGCTCGGCACCCAGACCGTGACGGTCTTCAAGGATGCCCGTGAGCTCGGCCGCAATGCCGCTGAGATCGCCCTGCAGCTGGCAGGCGGCAAGAAGCTCACCGAGATCCAGGGTGCCAAGTCCTGGAACCTGGGTCCGAAGAAGCAGAACATGACGGCGCTCTTCCTCACGCCGGTGGCCGTCACGAAGGACAACCTGAACGTGGTCATCGACGCGGGCTGGGCCTCGAAGGACGTGGTCTGCCAAGGCGTGAAGGCCGGTTCCGTCAAGGCCTGCAACTGATCTAAGCCTGCTCCTTGTCATCCCCGGTGAGCCTTTAGGCGAGGGAAGGGGATCCACTTACACGCTAGGCGTGATGGATCCCCTTCCCCTCCGCTGCGCTCCGGCCGGGGATGACACCTTTTGTTGAAACCATTTATCCGCCTTTTCAGCGTGACGCCATGACCGCACCCGTTGCCACTGCCGCCCCGCCGCCAAGTGCGGCTTCCGGCTCGCTCCTGTCGAAGCTCGAGATCGATGTTCGCATGCTCGGCATGCTGGCGGCGCTGGGCGTCA
>JALYFY010000455.1 GCA_030777385.1 Pseudomonadota bacterium
GGCTCTGCTCGATCCCACCCGGATATCCCGTACGATCCGAATAGTCCTGCATCGGCGGCAGGGGGTGCGTGGTCTCGCGGCTCAGGGTCTGGGCGCAGTAGACGTCAAGGGCTGTCACGCCGGCCACCGCCGCCATGGCGATGCCGACATTGCCCTTCTTCGGGTTCCTGCCCTCGAGCGCGGTCGCCAATGTTGCCAGATCGAGCCCGTCACCCGCCACGCGTCCCCAGATCCACGGCGTCGGATCCTTCGAGGCCAGAATGCCGATGCCGGTTGCGATCTCGCGCACACCATAGCCTGCGATCAGACCCTCCTGCCCTTTCATGCCGAGGGCCCGTGCCAAAGCGCGCGGCGCCACAACCTCGGCGATGCCGAGAGCAATGGAGAAGATCCCGAGGCCGCGGGCCAGGGTGTCGGTGGCCGTATCCGCATGGCCCCGACGGCGTGTTCTTTCGGTTTCGTAGCGCATGATCTCACCTATCAGGGTTTGAGAACGACCTTGATGCAGCCGTCCTGCTTGTCGCGGAAGATCTTGTACATGTCCGGGCCCTCATCGAGCCCGACTGTGTGCGTGATGACGAAGGATGGGTCGATCTGGCCTTCTTCGATGCGGCGAAGGAGATCGTCCGTCCAGCGGTTCACATGAGTCTGGCCGGTGCGGACCGTGAGGCCCTTGTTCATGAGCGCGCCGAACGGGATCTTGTCGAGGAGCCCGCCATAGACGCCGGGAATCGAGAGCGTGCCCGCGGGGCGGCACACATAGATCATCTCGCGCAGCACGTGCGGCCGGTCGGTTTCCAGCATGGTGGCCTGCTTGACCCGGTCGTACATGGAATCGATGGTGGCGGTGGCGTGGGCCTCCATGCCGACCGCGTCGATGCACTTCTCCGGACCCTTGCCGTTGGTGAGCTCGTTCAGGCGCTCCACGACGCTCTCTTCATCGAAGTTGATGGTGATCGCGCCTCCGGCCCGCGCCATGTCGAGGCGCTCCGGTACCCGATCGATGACGACCACCTGCTTAGCGCCGAGCAGGACGGCGCTGCGGATCGCCATCTGGCCCACGGGGCCAGCGCCCCAGACGGCCACCGTGTCCGTCGGCTGGATGTCGCACGCGACCGCCGCCTGCCACCCAGTGGGGAAGATGTCGCCGAGAAACAGCACCTGCTCGTCGCTGAGCCCGTTGGGGACTTTGATATGCGTCTTGTCCGCGAAGGGAATGCGCACGTATTCCGCCTGTCCGCCCGGATAGCCGCCGGTGAGATGCGTGTAGCCGAAAAGGCCCGCAGTGGTGTGGCCGAAGGCCTTGGCGGCGATATGGCCGTTCCGGTTCGTCCGCTCGCAGACTGAGAAGTTGCCGCGCTTGCACTGCTCGCACTCGCCGCAGATGATCGTGAACGGAGCCACCACCCGGTCGCCAACCTTCAAGGCGCCCTTGGCCTGGGCTCCCACCTCCACCACCTCGCCCATGAACTCGTGGCCCATGATGTCGCCCTTTTTCATGCCGGGCATGAAATGGTCGTACAGGTGGAGATCGGAGCCGCAGATGGCGCAGCTCGTCACTTTGATGATCGCGTCACGGGGATGTTCGATTTCCGGATCAGGAACGGAGTCGCAACGGATGTCGGTGGTGCCGTGCCAGACAAGAGCCTTCATCGAAATCTCCCTCTCCATGCGTGCAGAAGGCCAAGCTTCGCCGCTCGACCTCGCGTCACAGGAAAGACTTCTTGAAGGGCCGTTCCGTTCCCTGGAGCCCGCAAAATTCAGGCGCCTGGCCTGTGGAGGGCAGACTCAGATGTGGGCCGGCAGGCTGCGGATGAGGTCCGCTAGGGCCGGCTCCAGCACCTGGTGGGCGGCTTCTTCGACCTCGAACCACTGGGCATTGCGCTGTCCCTTCTCGCGCCTGGATCGAAGCTGCTTGGACACCTCGAGCGGGTAGACGTTGACCCGGCACAGGTCGAAATGCGCCGCGCGCCGCTTCCAGTAATTGTAATGGCCCAGCGGCTTGTCGTCGACTTCGCCCTTGACGCCAGCCTCCTCCCTGGCCTCCAGGGCCGCGGCCTTGTGGGGCTTCTTGCCCTTAATCGGCCAGCCCTTCGGGATGAGCCAGCGCTTGGTCTCCCGTGAGGTGACGAGAAGCACCTCCACCCTGCCGTTCTTGATGCGGAAGGGAAGCGCGGCAACCTGGCTGAGTTCGTCTTTGAGGGCCTGGGACATTCTTCGGGGCAAAATTCCTAGCGTGACACTTTGTTATACAGTTGAGTTATATAGTTGATTTGAGCCGGCTAATAAAGCATCAATTCAAAAGGTTTCAAGGAGTTCACCCGTCTTTGTAGCAAAGTGAGATGAACGCTTGATAACGAACAGCCGAGCTTTTTGATCCGGAGGAAAATCCCACCCCATGACGACCGATGGTCTCGACATCCGTTTTGCCGCCGCCTGCGCCATCGCCAGGGAGGCCGGAGTGCTGGCCCGCAAGCGCTTCCTGGAGCGGCCCCGTTCCCAACGCCCAGACTTCAAGGGACCGCAGGACTTCCTGACCGTCACCGACGCCGAGGTGGAGGAGCTGATCCGCCGCCGCCTGAGCGAGCTCTTTCCGAGCGATTCCTTCTTCGGAGAGGAAGGCGGCGGCTCCTTCGAGCGCGACGTGTGGGTGGTCGATCCCATCGACGGAACGGCGAACTTCGCCCGTGGAATCCCGCATTTCGCCATCTCCATCGCGTTCGCCCGCGACAACCGCGCCGAGATCGGCGTGATCTATGACGTCATGCACGCGGAGCTCTACAC
>JALYFY010000456.1 GCA_030777385.1 Pseudomonadota bacterium
TTGCCGATCTTGTCCGCCATGGCAGCCAGCTCCTGCACGGTGCCGTTGGTGCGCTGCGCGCCGGCCACCGGCCGCTCGGCGATCTGCGAGGACTGGGTCACCTGGCCGGCGATCTCGCGAATGGAGATCGACAGCTCCTCCGTGGCAGCCGCCACGGTCTGCACGTTGGCGGAGGTCTGCTGGGCGGCAGACGCCACGCCTACGGATTGTTGCGTGGTCTGGCCGGCAACCGCCGTCATGGTTTGTGCGGTGGCCTCCATCTCGGTGGCGGCCGAGGACAGGCCCTGGGTGAGCGCCGACACGTTCTGCTCAAACCGCTTCGTCAGACCGTCCAGCACCTCGGCGCGACGCATCTTGGCCTGGTTCTCGGCCTCCTGCTCAGCGGCCAGGCGGCGCGCCTCGAGGGCGTTGTCCTTGAACACCTCCAGGGAGCGGGCCAGCTGTCCGATCTCATCCTTGCGGTCGGCGCCGACGACAGTCACGGTGAGGTCGCCGTTCGCGAGCTGTCCCATGGCGCCGGTCATCCCGTTCAGGGGACGGGTGACGCCATAGATCATGATCGCGCCCAGCAGGCCGATGGCGATGGTCAGGCCGACGACGGAGGCCGTGATCAGCTGCGCAGAGGTGAAGGATGCAAGATCGGCAGCATAAGCCTTTTCCTGCTCGAGGGCCTTGGCATTGGCCTCGGCCCGTTCGTCGAGGGCGTTTGAGGCCTTCTGGCGCAAGGCTCGTCCTTCCCCGCTCGAAAGCTTGAAGGCCGCCTCATTCTCGTTCAGCTGCGCATGGGCAATGCTCTTGCCCATGACGGCGAAATACTCTTCGACAGTCCGCTTCAGCTGCTCGTTGGTTGTGCGACGCTCGGGCGTATCGGAAAGCGCAATGAGGTTGTCCAAATCCTTCAGGGCTTCGTTTTTGGCCTCCGTAAAGGCTTTCTGATAAACGGCCATCTCCTGGAAGCGCGTTTCGATGATCAGGTTCTTCTCCTGGATGCTCGCCTCGTTGACATGGGCCTTGATATCCAGGGCCATGCTGCGCCGGGCGGCATGCACATCGACAATCTGCTGCGTCTCGTCTGCGAGCCTGTCGAGGCCGATCTTGGCGAAGAGGATGAGACCGATGGTGATGGCGACCATCAGGGTCACTGGTATGGCCAGCTTCGTAATGAATTTGAGGTTGTTCAAGGCACGCATTATCGTTCGATGGCCCGCCCGCATCGCCGCGAGAGGCGCGCGCCCCCACGACGCGCTCAATCAGGCATCTTGCTTTATAGTTGTTCTGTTTTCCTGAGGCTATTACGCATAAATACGTAATGCTAAAGATCAGTCAGATCATATTGCGTGAGTAAGTCTATCATTTACTTTATGTTAACTAATCCGCAGTCGGGCCTACGTGCTATGAACCCTAGGCCATGCTTCGGGATATCTTTTGTTTTTCGCTTCTTGGGATCCGGTGTGAAGACCGGACCCATGCTCGCTGTGCTGTTCCATCGTCGAGGCCACATGCCTGTGCCCAGTCAGGCAGACCTGCGGATGCCTTCGCCACTATCACCGAAAGCGAACAGTCCCAGACCGACGCGAATCTCATCCAGGGTGGCCTGCGTCTTGTCCCGGGCCGCAAGGGTTCCTGCCCGCAGCACCTCAAGAGCATAGCCTGGATCCCGGGCCAGGGCGGAGCGGCGCTCCCGGATGGGAGCGAGCAGCGCCTGCAGGACGTCTTCCAGGCGGCGTTTGACCATGGCGTCACCAAGGCCGCCACGCCGGTAATGGTCTTTAAGCTCCTCGACCGTGGCCTGGTCCTCGTCGAAAGCATCCAAGTAAGTGAACACCACATTGCCTTCGACCCTGCCGGGATCGGAGGCTCGCAAGTGGCTTGGATCCGTATACATGCGGCGCACCGCGTCCCGGATCTCGTCCGGCGAGGCGGAGAGGGGGATCGCATTGCCCTGCGACTTGCTCATCTTCGCCTTGCCGTCGACGCCGGGGAGACGCCCAATGGACGGGATCAGGGCGCGAGCCTCAGGTAAGGTGTCGCGGCCGATCTGCCGATTGAGGCGGCGCACGATCTCGTTGGTCTGTTCGATCAGGGGCGCCTGA
The DNA here is from genome assembly GCA_030777385.1 of Pseudomonadota bacterium. GTDB lineage: Bacteria > Pseudomonadota > Alphaproteobacteria > Rhizobiales > Beijerinckiaceae > Microvirga. Next base: position 2,094 of record JALYFY010000456.1, read on the forward strand.
TCCTCGCCAACGGGAACGACGGTCGCCTTGAAGCCCGTGATGTCGGCGGCCTGGGCTGCCGGATAGCACAGGAAGCCCGCCGGAATGTCGCGTCCGAACCCTCTGGCCTGGATCTCCTCCTTGATGGTCGGATTGCGTTCCAGCCGCGCGACGGTCACGAAGTTGAGTTAGAGAAGCGTCAGTTCGGCCAATGCCGGGAGGCCGGACTGGACGCAGATCGTCGTCTGTGCGGGATCGATGCCGACCGCCAAGTAATCGAGGGCGACCTCCAGCACGTTGCGGCGCACCTTGGCCGGATCGCCGGCATTGTCGGTGAGGGCCTGCGTGTCGGCCAGAAGCAGATACTGCCGATGACTGTGCTGAAGAGCGACACGGTTCTTCAGCGATCCGGCGTAATGCCCGAGATGAAGGGGGCCGGTCGTCCGGTCTCCGGTGAGGATGACGGGGCGCTGGTCTGTATTCGTTGACATGGGGGCTTCTCCAAGTTGGAAGCCGCCGTGACGGAAGACCTGTGGGGATTCGAACGATGTCTGCCGCGCACGGCGGCAACGTTCGTTTCAATGCATGACGACGTGCCGCTCCTAGAAGGAGCGCCACCAAAGAGCTTTGATCGGGGTCGCACGGTCGTTCATGCGAGAGGTCATGCCATGGCGGGCGTGCCGGCGCAAGAACTGCCGCAACGCTGCCTTAGAGAACCACGATGCCCGCGTGCTTGGCCTTCTCGTCGGGCTCCACATGAATCGTGATGAGCGCGTCCTCGATATGGGCTTTGAGCGCACGCTCCAGGCGGTCGCAGATGTCGTGGGCGTCGGTGACGCTCATGCTGCCCGGCACGACCAGATGGAAATCAATGAAGGTCATGCGCCCCGCATGCCGGGTGCGCAGGTCATGGGCTTCGAGGGCGCCTTCCGCGTTGATGGCGATGATCTCGCGCACGCGGACCAGGGTCGTCTCGGGCAAGGCCTCATCCATGAGGCCGCCGATGCTCTCCTTGATCAAACCCCAGCCCGACCACAGGATGTTGAAGGCGACGATGGCCGCGAGGACAGGATCGAGCCAGCTCCATCCGGTGAGAGGAACGAGCAGAAGACCGCCGATGACGCCCACCGACGTCACCACGTC
>JALYFY010000457.1 GCA_030777385.1 Pseudomonadota bacterium
CGCAGCAATACCGCATGAATGTGGGCACCATCGTCGAGTCCAGCATGATCAAGGTGCGGCTCGGCAGGAGCATGCGCTCGCGGCCCGGCACCGTGCTGCCGCGGGGCCGGATCCTGGGCGAGATCGAGGAGTCGTTTGCCGAGACGCTGACGCCGGGCGACACCTTTCTCTTCGCCGGCGAGGTGCTGCGCTTCGAGGGCATCTCCGAGGACGAGGTGCTGGCCACCCGCGCGGGAGCGGGCACCGACCCGATGGTGCCCTCCTACGAGGGCGGCAAGTTCCCGCTCTCGACGTTTCTCGCCGCCCGGGTGCGGGCGATCCTGGCCGACCCCTTCGAGTGGGACCGCCTGCCGCCGCAGATGACCGAATGGCTCCTGCAGCAGCGCCGCCGCTCCGTCGTGCCGGGACCGCGCGACCTCCTGGTCGAGACCTTCCCCAGGGCCAACCGCTTCTACATGACCTGCTTTCCCTTCGAGGGCAGGCTCGCGCACCAGACCCTGGGCATGCTGCTCACCCGCCGCATGGAGCGGGCAGGCCTGAAGCCCCTCGGGTTCGTGGCCAACGATTACGGCATCGCGGTCTACGCCTCGGGCGACATCGCCGCGAAGGCGGCGCGCGATCCCGGCTTCATAGATGAGCTGTTTTCCGAGGACATGCTGGGCGACGACCTGGAGGATTGGCTGGCGGAATCCTCCCTGATGAAGCGCACCTTCCGTCAGTGCGCCGTGATCGCGGGCCTCATCGAGCGCCGCTTTCCGGGGCAGCAGAAGACGGGCAGGCAGGTCACCATCTCCACCGATCTCGTCTATGACGTGCTGCGCAAGCACGAGCCCGATCACGTGTTGTTGCGCGCCGCGCGGGCGGATGCGGCAACGGGACTCCTCGACGTGAGGCGCCTCGGCATGATGCTTCAGCGCATCCGGGGGCGAATCATCCACAAGCCGCTCGACCGGGTTTCTCCCCTAAGCGTGTCCGTCATGCTGGAGATCGGCCGCGAGCGTGTCTATAGCGACAATGCGGACGAGATTCTGGCCGAGGCGGAGGCAGCGCTTCTCGACGAGGCTTTGGCGTGACGGCTTTGCGCAAGAACAAACAGACAACCCACGAAATCGCCCTCCAGGGGCAGGCGGCCCTGCTCGACCTGACGGGGGCGATGTACCTGCCCGAGCACGACGCCCTGCTGGTGGCCGATCTCCATTTCGAGAAGGGCTCCTCCTTTGCAAGGCGCGGCATGATGCTGCCGCCCTACGACACCCGCGAGACCTTGATGGCCCTCTCCGACGCGGTGTTCCGGTTCGATCCGAAAACCGTCATTGCCTTGGGCGACTCATTTCACGACATCGGCGGGCCGGACCGGCTGGGGGATGACGAGCGCAAGGCCTTGGCCGAGGTGCAGGCCGGGCGCGAGTGGATCTGGGTCACGGGCAACCACGACCGCATCCTGCCCGACAGCATCGGCGGGCAGGTGGTGGAAGAGATGGCGCTCGGTTCCCTTACCCTGCGCCACGAGCCGCTGGCGGGGGATCAGGCGGAGATCGCCGGTCACCTCCATCCCGTGGGCAAGGTGGTGATGCGCGGGCGGGCTACCCGGCGGCGGTGCTTCCTCACCGACGGCAGGCGCTGCGTGATGCCGGCGCTCGGCGCCTATGCGGGCGGGCTGAACGCCTGCGACGCCGCCTTCAAGCCGCTCTTCTCCAACGGCTTTACTGCCCACCTCATCGGGACCGAGCGCATCTTCACTATTGCCAAGGCGATGCTCTGCCGGGATTGAGGATGTCGCTTGAGATCCGTTTCAGTATTTTCATTGTGTCTCACACAAACCTCAGACTGAGGAGGATTGCGCGAGCAATCCGTCTCGAAGGAGGTTCCAGAGTGCACTGTATCCTCCTTCGAGACGCAGAATGCGTTTGCTCCTCAGGATGAGGGCAGAGGGTCTTGGGATGTGGATAGCCGCACCAAGTGCGGCCATGACGGGAGGGTGTCATCCTCAGGCCAAGCGTCAGCGAGGGAAGGGGATCCACTCACACCTCAGCGCTGATGGATTCCCTTCCCCTCCGCTGCGCTCCGGCCGGGAATGACAAGGGGGTGTCACTCCACCGCCTTGATCACAGGCGCCTCCGAGAACCGCGCCTGTCTCGGCGCAAGCTCATGCCCCTGGGCCTGCGTGAGGAGGCCGTAGAGATCGGGCCGTCGGCCGCGGATCCAGCGCCGTCCCGTGGCGAGCGGCAGGAGGCTGAGGTCGAGATCGGCGACCACCAGGGCGTCTTCGGCTTTCCAGGTCTCGTCCATGATCCGGCCGTAGCAGTCGATGATCATGGCGTTGCCGGTGCGGACCTCGCCGTCGTCCTCGCCGACGCCGTTGGCAAACAGCAGGAAATAGCCGTTGTCGTGGGCGCGGGCGGGCAGCCAGCGCAGCAGCCATTCGCGGCCCTTGGGGCCACGGAACTCGGCCTCGATGGCTTCAGGATTTGCGCGACGGTTCTCCCAAAGGGCCGGGTCGATCAGCCCCATGGCTTGGGGGCTGCGCGAGTGGCAGCCGCCGGTCTGGTGCGGGGCCATGACGATGTCGGCACCCAGCAGCGCGGTGGCGCGGGCATTCTCCACCAGGTTGTTGTCCCAGCAGATCAGAACGCCGACCTTCACGCCCCACGGCGTGTCGAACACCGTGTAGCTGTCGCCGCTTGCGATGTCGTCGCTCTCGAAGGCATGGATCTTGCGGTGGCGGTGGGTCTGGCCGTCAGGCAGGCACACCACATAGGTGTTGAAGAGGCGCCCGTCGTCGGCGCGCTCGATCAGGCCGACGCCGATGGCCATGCCGTATCGGGCCGAGAGCTCCAGGACGGCCTGCGTGGAGGGGCCTGCCGGCACCGGCTCGGCCAATGCCTCCAGCTGGTGCCGGGCGAGATTGCGCACATGCCAGTATCCGGTGAGGCACATCTCCGGAAAGGCGAGGATCCTGACCTCGCGCTCGGCGGCCTCGCGGCAGAAGCGTTCCACCACCGACATGTTGTAGGCCTTGTCGTCGGCCTTGTGGTGGAACTGCACCGTTCCGCACCGGAGCATCATCGCGTGTCCTCTGGGTTTGAGCAGCGGGCAGGATCGCCCGCCGGGACGGCATCGTAAAGAGGGGCGAGCGACGTGCTCCTCAGTCGCGCCGGAAGATCAGGTTGGCGAGCCAGCCGAAGAACAGGGCGATCGCTGCCGTCGCAAGGCCGTAGAACAGCGACCAGTCGCGGGCCACCGCGCCCACCTGTTCCTCGAAGCCGGTCTTCACCAGCTCGAAATTCGTGGTCGTGCGGGCGAGGATCACCGTGTCGGCAAAGAGCGTGACCTCCACATCGTAATTGCCCGGCGGAGCGGTGGCCGGAAGCGGAATGCTCGCGCGGAAGATGTCGGGGGTGAGGAACGTCACGCCGCGCTCGTCCTCCAGGTAGAGGCCCTCCTGCGCCTTGATGCGGTAGAGCGCTTCCCGGAACGGCTTGTCCGCGCCGGCCCGCTGGTTCGTGAAGTCCGTGGCATTCACGATGGCGCCCAGGCCGATCTTCTGGCGCTGGCGCAGCTGCTCGCTCGTAATCTCCGCCAGCGACCTGGAGCTCAGAACGCTGATATAGGCCGGAACGCTTGGAAACTTCTGCTGCTCCTGGTTGATCCAGATCGGCCCCAGGGGCTCCCGCTCGCGCACCGTGAGGAACTGGCGCGGACCGCGAACCGTGACGACCACATCGTAGCCGGTGCCGCGGGCCACCGTCTGCGCGTCCCGCTCGATGGCGCCGAACACGGCAATCAGCGTTCCCGTGTAGTTGGAGTTGATCAGCACCCGATGGTTCGACAGGGACGTGATCAGGGTCTCCGCACGAGCCGAGGCCATGGTGCCGAGCAGGATCAGCAGGATGCCGACCGCCCTCACGTGCGCGTCTCCTGCACGGTGATGGAGAAGGGCTCGTCCGGCTGCATGATCAACTCGAGGCCGAAGCGCAGGCCCACCGCGAGCAGCAGGATCGCCAGCAGGAAGCGGAACAGCTCCGCCCTCAGGTGGCGTCCCATGCGGGCGCCGAACTGCGCCCCGAAGACGCCGCCGACGATGAGCAGGATCGCCAGGACGAAGTCCACCGCCTGGTTCATCACCGCATGGAGGATGAGGGCCACGAGGGTGGTGCAGACGATCTGGAGCTGCGAGGTGCCCACCACGACGGTGGTCGGCACACGGAACACGTAGAGCAGCGCCGGCACCACGATGAAGCCGCCGCCGATGCCGAGCAGGGCGCCCGCGAAGCCGATGAAGAGGGAGAGCCCGACGATCGGGATGATGCTCACATAGAGCTTGGAGCGGTAGAACCGCATGCGCAGGGGCAGGCCCAGATAGGGCGCGTGCTCGCCGGCCTTGCGGCGCAGGCGCAGCGTACCGCCCTTTCGCCTGCTCCAGAACTCCCGGATGCTCTCCTTGAGCATCAGGCTGCCCACCACGGTAAACAGCGTCACGTAGGAGATGACGATCACCAGGTCGAGCTGACCCGCCCGGCGCGCGGCGGCAAAGAACCAGACGCCCAGAGCCGAGCCGACGAACCCGCCGGCCACCAGGATCGCGCCGAGCTTGTGGTCGAGCGCGTTGCGGCGCAGCGCCCCAAGCACGCTGGTGGTGGAGGAGGCGACGATCTGGGCGGACTGGGTTGCCACGGCGACTGCCGGGGGAATGCCGAGGAAGATCAGGAGCGGGGTCATGAGAAAGCCGCCGCCGATGCCGAACAGGCCCGAGATGAAGCCGACCGCCGCACCCATCCCCAGGATGAGAAGAACGCTCACAGGCATCTCGGCGATAGGCAAATAGATTTGCAACCCGGTTCCCCTATGGCCGGTGCAGCCACGTTGTTGTTACAGCATCATGCAGGCCGTGTAACGGTCATGTCCTGAACGGAAGATGACAGAGCCTGCTTGCCTCTAACTCCTGTTGCGTGAGGTTCGATCCAGGGCGGCGGTCTGCCCCCTGGCCGCAACCGGCTGATCGTTGGCGACCGCATCGACGGCCCTGGGCCGCCATTGCTCGAGGGCGGATCTGGCAGCCTTCAGGTCGGCTGCCCCAAGCCGCCCGGCCACCTCGTCGCGCTTCCTGACGGCCTCCGCATCGCCCTGGGCCGCCGCAAGGGAGAACCACTGGAAAGCCCTGGGGAGATCCGGCTTCGACCCGATGCCGCGGGCGAGCAGAAGCCCCATGTTGAACTGGCTGTCCCGGAAACCGGCCTCCGCGGCCTCCCCATACCAGCGCAGGGCGGCCGGGTAGTCAGGCTTCCCGGCGGTGCCGGAGACAAGCAGGGTGGCCAGGTTGTGCATGGCGCGGATGTTGCCGCCCAGGGCCGCCCGCTCGTACCAGAAGGCCGCCTGCTTGAGATCGCGCGGCACGCCGGCGCCCTTCTCATGGAGCATGGCGAGGCGCTCCTGGGCCGGCGGCAGTCCCGCCTGGGATGCCCGCTCGAAGAAGCGCGCGGCCGTGGCCATGTCCTGAGCCATGCCGCGCCCATCGGCCGCCTGCGCGGCGATCTCATAGAGCGCAGCCGCATCGCCCGAAAGGGCCGCCTGCCGCAGGGCGGCCGGTGTTCCTGCCGGAATGCTGCCGACCGTGCCGGGGTCGACCATGAACTTCCCCGCCGCCAGCGGCGCGGTCCAAGCTTGTGCGGTTGTCAGGCTCGATGCCTCGAGGAGGCTTGCTGTTTTCTCGGCATCGGGAATGCTCGCCGTCTCGATGGGTGTCGCCTCAACCCCCTTTGCGGTTTCCTGTACCGTGGCAGGGGCCGGGGGAGCGTCTCCGATGGAAACGTTCCGGGCCGTGCCGGCCGCCAGGATCAGGAGGGCGATCCCGAACAGGAGCGGGCGACGATGGCTGTCGAAGGTTTTCCGAAGACGCTCGAACAGGGATGAGGATGATGCAGCAGGCTCGCTCGCATCTGGCTGCTCAGTTCCGATGGCGCGGCCTGCCTCCTGCTTCAGCGGCGAGCCGGATAGGGGCGCGATCGTTTCCGGGGAAGCCGTCTGGGCCGCGCGGCGAGCGGCTGCGATGAAGCTGGCGCGCACGAGGCCGAGACCCGGTTCCTGGGGCGGAGAGAGGGCTGCGGCGGAACCGACCACCGCCGGCCCTGGGGGCGGAGAGGCGCTCGACCGGCCTAGGGAGGCGTCCTCGATTTGGGACAGGGTGGCCGCGTGAAGCCGGCGCACGGCTGCTTCGAGCCTGTCCGCCGCCGAGAGGGATTCCACGGGCAGCTCGGGCCCGGTTTCGACCATGGGGGTGGGTGCCGATGGAGCTTGGCCCGGCAGGCGGGAGACGAGCGCCTCCAGGGCCTCGTGAACGTTGCGCAGGGTATCCTGCGTCTTCTTGTCGGTTCGGCTGTGAAGGGCTTTCAGTTCCACGAAGCCCTGCTTGAGGGCATCGAGATCCCCTGAGCCCGGCAGGCTGGGCCGGATTTCGCTCAAGGCTGCCCGGGCTGCCCGCTCCGCGATGCCCGCCGCTTCGTTCTGAAGGTTCTTGAGGTGCCCCGCCACCTCGTCGAAGGCTTTATCCAGGGCCGCAGGCGGAGCGGGTGCGCGCTCAAGCTTCTCGTCGATGGCGTGCAGCGCCTGCGCCATGCCGGCCGTATCCGTTCGCTGGCAGAGCTGCTGCAGCTCCCGCTCGATCCTGTCGAACCGCTCCATGAGGGATTCTTGAGAGGGAGCCTCCCGCTCGGCTGCGGCCTGCATCTGGGCGGACAGGCGCTCCATCATCCCCGAGAGGGCGTCGCTCCGCTCAGGGAGGCTGCCGGAGAGGCCGGCCATGCGCTCCGTCAGAAGCGTCAGCTGCTCGGTGATCGGGTCGAGATTGGCCGGCTGCGGCTCGGGCCGGCGCGCCAGGATGTCGAGGCGCCGGTCCAGGCTCTCCAGCTGCTCCGATACCTTGCTCGCGTCCTGCGCGGCGGCGGTGGCGGAGAGCGCCGAGCAGACATGATCGAGGGAGGTCTTGAGGGCCGCAAAATCGCCTTTGCCCACCTGGTTGAGGCGAAGCTCAGCGATCTGACGGCCGAGGCCTCCGACGGTCTCGGACAGGCGCGCGATCTGCTGGGGCTCGGCCCGGTGGGCCAGATCCTGGCGCATGTCCACGATCTGGCTGCTGAGGAAATCGATCACGGAGCGGTCGATGCCGGTTTCTGCCATCCGGTCGATCTTGCTCTTGATCTGATCGATCTCGCCGGCAACGCGACCGTGCAGCCCGTCGCTCACCTCGTCCGTGAGGGATTGAACCTGCCCGTAGAGGGCTGCGATGGAACTCGCGAGCGTGCGAAGATCCTTGCCGGCATGCCCCTGTTCGAGATCCCTTGCGATCGTGCCCAAGGCAGCATCGAGCGCTGCGATCTCCTCCCGGGTGGCCAAGCCTTCCATATGGGACCGAAGGCCGTCGATATCGGCGCGGATGCTGCTGACCGCAGGCGTCCAGGCGGGGTTGGGCTGCTCCAGCCGCGTTGCGAGGCGCGCCATGTCTTCCCGCAGGCCCGTCAGCGTTGCGGACACCGGGGCAAGGGCCTTGAGCGCCTCCTCGACCGGGAACTCCACGCGCGGCGGGGGTGTCCGCTCCGACGCGACCTGGCGCTCAACCGTGTCGAGGCGCTCCTTCAAGGATTGCAGAGCCCCCGAGAGGAGGGCGGCGATGCGGTCCTGCTGATCGACCGAGGCGCGGGCCGTCTCGTTCAGGCGGATCTCGGCCTGCTCGATCCAGCTGGCCATGGATTCGAGCGCGACCGCGGTTCGGGACGCTTGGTCCTGGGCCTGGCGCTCGCTCTCGGCGGCCACTGCCGCCATGAGGGCCTCGTAATCGGCCTTCGGCTTCTGGCGGGGAGCAACGGACATCCGGGCGATCAGGTTGTCCAGATCGCTGCCGGTCCTCCGGCGAGGGGGCACAGGAGCGTATCTCGGCTCCTCCAGGCCCTGCTCGTGTTCCCCGAGCACCGCTGCCGCCCATTCCTCCAGGCTCAAGCCCGCCCGACGCGCCGCGGCTGTAGCCAGCGCGCGGGCATCAAGGTCCAGGCTGTCAAGTCTCGAGAGAACATGTCGTCTCATGGCGGGCTCGCGGGGGTACTCGGGAACTCTTAAGGCGGCGTGGCCCCGTGCCCCTGCCGACCGTGGCGGTGGAGGCCTTGAAGGCGCGAATCACTGCGCTCTCAAACCCGTCGTCCGCGAGCGTCACTTTTGACCGGCGTGGTAAAAAACGGGTTAAATGGTTGGAGATTGGGCTGAAAGGCCGTCTGCGGAACCTCAATTTCCCCTGGGAGAGGGCCTTAACGGAGCATCTTTCTGCCCCTGCGGCAGACAGGACAGGCAATACTCTTGCAAGTTCATATATAAACGTTATATCATTTCATTACTGAGGGAAGGTGCTTTGGCACTGCTCATAACAGTAATAACGGGGCGATAATGAACTACCATGCAGTGAACACCGCTCCCGGCGAGGCCGGCGAGGGTGCAAAAGTCTACACGATCGGCGATCTTGCCCGCGAGTTCGGGGTCACTCTCCGGACCCTGCGGTTCTACGAGGACCGCGGGCTCCTGTCCCCCCGCCGTGACGGAACGGCCCGCATCTATGACGCCCGCGACCGTGACCGGCTCTCGGTGATCCTGAAGGGCAAGCAGCTCGGCTTCACGCTCACCGAGATCCGCGCCATGGTGGCCGAGGAGCGGTCAGCCAATGGGCCGGCCTTGAACCTCAAGCTCTCCCTGGACCAGATCGAAGACCAGATCCGGCACCTCGAGCAGCAGAAGGTCGAGATCGAGCAGGCCCTTGCGGAGCTTCATGCCCGCCGCAGCAGCCTTGCCATCGCGGCCTGAGCAGCAGCGTCCCTACAAGCAGCTCATTCCAATTCCAGCACTGCGCCCCGACAGCATCAGGTGAAAACGCCCTGATGCTGTCGGGGCGTTTTCGTTTTCAGGATCGTCCGCTTGCGCAGGGTGGACTTAGCCATTGGGAGCTTTGCTCCCCGGACCTCCGCCTCCCGCCTTCAGGCAGCGCGCCTTTTGCCTGCTCCACCCAAGATTCGGCGCCTTGCCTCTTCCCAAGGCCGCTAGATAGTTTATATGTGAACTATCTACTGAGCCGATGCGCTTGCCTTTACGGAAGAGCAGCGTCGGCCCCCGATCCTGGAGGAGTCGCAATGCCGGTCTACAAGGCCCCCGTCGAAGACGTCATGTTCCTCTTGAACGATGTTTTCCCCATCGAGCGTCACAACAATCTGCCGGGCTTTGCCGATGCGACGTCAGACACGGTGGAGGCGATCCTGGCCGAGGGCGCCAAGCTCTGCGAGGAGGTCTTCACGCCATTAAACCGCATCGGAGACGTGGAGGGCTGCACCCGCAACCCGGACGGCTCCGTGACGACCCCGAAGGGCTTCAAGCAGGCCTACGAGGCCTATGCGGCCGGCGGCTGGATGGGGCTTTCGGTGCCGGAGGAATATGGCGGCCAGGGCCTGCCCTCCCTCCTCAATTCGATCATGCAGGAATTCGTCTCCTCGTCGAACCTTGCGCTCGGCATGTATCCGGGCCTCACGCAAGGGGCGATCGCAGCGCTTCTGGAGCACGGCACCGAGGAGCAGAAGAGAACCTACCTGCCCAAGATGGTCGAAGGCGCATGGACAGGCACCATGAACCTGACCGAGCCCCATTGCGGCACCGATCTCGGCATGCTCAAGACCAAGGCCGTACCGAACGGGGACGGCTCCTATGCCATCTCGGGCACCAAGATCTTCATCTCCGCCGGCGAGCACGACCTGGCGGAGAACATCGTCCACCTGGTGCTTGCGCGCATCGAGGGCGCGCCTGCCGGAACCAAGGG
>JALYFY010000458.1 GCA_030777385.1 Pseudomonadota bacterium
GCCAGCCTGCGAGCAGATGCGGGTAAACGAAGGAGAAGGCCTGATCCATTGCAAGTGCGATGCGCTGTCCGGGAGGCGGCAGGGGAGTTGCATTGCCTACTGCATTGAGCCGCGTCGGGCGTGCCGCATCCACAAGACGGTCCATGTCGACCGCACCTGTCACCGCATCTGCAAGGCGCTCCAGCCGTGCGTCGAGTTCCTCTGTCTCACCGGCCTGCACGAGGCCGAGATGGCGCTCGGGCAGGGTTAGGTCGCTATTTCGCATAAGCGCTCCGAGCACCGGCAGACCGATGCGGGTCATGCCGTCTTCGACTAGCCTGCGGTGGCGCTCGCTCGCGACCTTGTTCAGCACCACGCCGGCCACCTCGATCCTCGGATCGAAGCGGGCGCATCCAAGCGCGACGGCGGCGGCCGATTGGGCATGACCCGATACATCGAGAACCAGGATTACCGGCCAGCCGAACAGAGCCGCGATGTCGGCGCTGGCACCCGTGCGGCCGACGTCCTGACGAATGCCGTCGAAGAGGCCCATAGACCCTTCCGCGATCACGAGGTCCGCGTCGCCTGCGGCTTCAGACGCAATGGAATCGAGAAGGGGTCGGCTCATGGCGAAGCTGTCGAGATTGAAGCTCGGCGCACCGGTGGCTGCGGCGTGGAAGGCCGGGTCGATGTAATCCGGTCCGCATTTCACGCCGCGTACGCGCAGACCCCGCCGGGCCAGGGCTCTCTGGAGGCCGAGCACGATTGTCGTCTTGCCCGATCCGGAGCGAGGCGCCGCAATGAGAAGGCCGGGGCTCGGGGTCACTGGGCGGCCTCGCTTCCGAACTCCAGGAGATGGTTGGCGATGGCCGAGCGGAAGGCCGCGATCGCCCCGATGGCCACGATGGCGGGAGAGCGGATGATCCCTTCCTCGGCCAGTCTCGGGAGCGTCTCAAGTGTTGCCTCCACCACGCTCTCCTTCGAGGTGGTCGCTCCATGCACGGCGAGCGCTGGAGTATCGCCCCTGAGTCCACCATCCAGCAGGGCGCTCACGATCGAGGGAAGGCTCGATACGGCCATGTAAAGCACGATAGGAGCGCCGGTGCGCGCAAGCGAGGCCCACTCGATCTCCGCATCGGGAGCCGGGTGGCCAGTGGCAAGGATAACCGCGTGGTTGGTCTTGCGCATGGTTGCAGGCACGCCGTGAATGGCAAGCGATGCAAGTCCGCTCGACACGCCGGGAATGATGCGGAACGGGATGCCCGCTTCCGCGAGTGCCAGCGCCTCTTCGCCGCCGCGCCCGAAGATGAAAGGATCGCCCCCCTTGAGCCGCAGCACCCGCTTGCCTTCCCGGGCGAGCAGAATGAGCCTCTCGCAGATGTCGCGCTGAACCGCCGACGGCTTGCCGCCGCGCTTGCCGGCAAATTCCAGCATGGCGCCTTCCCGTGCAAAGGACAGTACGTTCGGGTCGACCAGGGCGTCGTAGACGATCACGTCCGCTCTCGCGAGGGCATTGAGCGCATGGATCGTGAGCAGGCCAGGATCGCCGGGTCCGGCTCCGACGAGCCAGACCGTGCCCGGTGCAAAGGGCGGCGAGAGGCTGGAGATGGAGGTCATGCCGGCCTCCGGGCATAACCACCGATCACGATGCGGCTATCTGAAATCATGGGGACGATGTAAGAGGGCGTATGGACGAGAGTAAACCCGCCGGATCGTTGCGCCGCGGCTGGACCACGGGCGCCTGCGCCACGGCGGCGGCCAAGGCGGCCTATCTGGGCTGGCGCACCGGCGATTTTCCCGATCCGGTCGAGATCATGCTTCCAGGAGGGGCACGACCCGCCTTCTCGCTTGCCCTTGCCGAGCCGTGTGAAGAGGGCGCGAGGGTAGGCGTCATCAAGGATGCGGGCGATGATCCTGATGTAACCCATGGGGCTCTGGTGATTGCGCGCGTTCGCGCTGGGGCGCCAGGAGCCGGCGTGACGTTCCGAGCCGGCGAAGGTGTCGGCACCGTCACCCGTGCAGGTTTGCCCCTGCCGCCCGGAGAGCCCGCCATCAATCCGGTGCCGCGCCAGATGATCCGCGACAACCTGGAAGAGGCTGCCCGCAGCACCGGCGGCTCCACCGACGTCGAGGTCGAGATCTCCATCCCGGACGGTGCGGACATTGCGCTGAAGACCCTCAACCCGCGTTTGGGCATCGTAGGCGGGCTGTCGATCCTCGGCACCACGGGCGTGGTGGTGCCCTATTCCTGCGCGGCCTGGATCCACAGCATCTATCGCGGCATCGATGTGGCACGGGCCGGCGGCCTCGTTCATGTGGCGGGTGCCACGGGCTCCACGTCGGAGAAGGCCGTGCAGGCCCTGCACAACCTGCCGGACCACGCCCTTATCGATATGGGCGATTTTGCCGGAGGCATGCTGAAGTACCTGCGCCGCAACCCGGTGCCGAAGGTCACCATCGCAGGCGGGATCGCCAAGATGACGAAGCTCGGTCAGGGCCTGCTCGACCTGCACTCGCGCTCGGGTGCAGTCGATCTCGCTTGGCTGTCTGAGCGCCTTGCGGAAGCCGGCGCCGAGCCTGCTACGGTCACGGCCGCGCGGGGTGCCAATACGGCGCTGGAAGTGCTGCAGACTGCAAACCGCCTGGGGCTCCCGCTCGGAGACGTGGTGGCGCAGCATGCCTGGCATACGGCCGCCAAGGCCCTGCGCGGGGCTGAGACTGCCCTTGAGATCGTGGTGTTCGACCGCGATGGCCAGCTTGTCGGCCGCGTGCCGTTCCATCCGGTTGCTTGAAGTCACACGCATCATCGGCTTCCCTCGCGGGAACTAGGACGGAAGCGCCGGTCGTAATCCGTCGAGTAAAGAGCGCTGTCGCGGAAGTCTTTCGCCGCGAGCGTGTGGCCGACTAGGATCAGCGCGGTGCGTTCCAGTTTCTCGGTGCGAACCATCCCGGCAATCGTCCCGAGCGTTCCCTTCAACACCCGCTCGTCGGGCCAGGACGCACGCCAGACCACGGCGGCAGGGCAGTCCGCGCCATAAGATGGAAGCAACTCCTCGACGACCTGCTCGATCACGTGAATCGAGAGGTGGATGGCGAGCGTCGCCTTGGTCTGGGCGAAGGTGGCCAGGCGCTCCGTCTCCGGCATAGCCGATGCCCGTCCCGAGGTTCGGGTGAGCACCACCGATTGGCCTACCTCCGGCACCGTCAGTTCCCGTCCGAGCGCTGCCGCGGCAGCAGCAAAAGCCGGAACGCCAGGGGTGATCGTGTAAGGAAGCCCAAGTGCATCGAGACGCCGCAGCTGCTCGCCGAGCGCGCTCCAGATCGAAAGATCCCCGGAATGCAGGCGTGCCACATCCTCCCCTTGCTCATGGGCGCGCACGTATTCAGCCGTGATGGCATCGAGATCGAGGGGGGCCGTGTCCACAAGGCGCGCACCGGGCGGGCACCAGGCCAGGATTTCCGGCGGCACGATGGAACCGGCGTAGAGGCACACCGGGCAGCGTTCAACCAGCGAGCGCCCGCGCACGGTGATGAGATCGGCGGCTCCAGGACCGGCACCGATGAAGTGGACCGTCATGGGCTGATCTCCAACCGTGCGAGGGCGCAGGTGGCTGAGGGCGAGGCGATGCGCTCCAAGACGAGTGTGCTGCCTGGTCCGGCAGCTCCGAGCGCTGCCGCTTCCGCCACAGACCCGACACCATGGGCGGCGAGGGACCGTGCCGATTGAGTCCGGACGCCGGGAGCTGCCGCAGCAAGTTCAAGCTCTCCCACCGGTGTAACGATAACGGAAAGCCGATGGGCAGCTTCGGTGAAAGCGGGCAGGGCGGCAAGGGGCTCGATGGTTGCAAGCCTGCTCAGCTGATCAAGCCGAAGCGACGCCTGCTCCAGCGCCTGCTTCACGAGGAGCACGATCTCGTCGGCAGCAACGCTGCGCCTGAATCCTACACCGGCCGCGATCATGGCTTTGTCACCACCCATTGCGTGACGGGCATCGCCGCCCGCCAGCCATGCATGCCGCCGACCGGCTCCAGACGCGAGACCGCCAAGCGCCGCATCGCTCCGCCATGC
>JALYFY010000459.1 GCA_030777385.1 Pseudomonadota bacterium
GGGCGCAAGTGTCCAAGCAACAAGCCGGGAGTCGGCAATCGCACCGTGCCGCACAATCGCGTCATAGCCACCGGCTGACGCATCGACCCGCCGGTCATCCATATCGAGGGTCAGTTCGACCCCGGGATGTTGCATGAGGAAGGAGTAGAGCGCCGGGCCGAGGTGCATTCGCCCGAAGGTGACAGGGGCGGCGATCCTGAGCGGACCGGTGAGCGTACCCCGCCGCTCCGCCATATCGGCAGCAGCCTCGTTTATCTCCCGGACAATGCGACGGGCGCGGTCGAGAAAGACCGTGCCGTCTTCGGTCAGCGTCAGCTTGCGTGTGGTACGGCGCAGCAGTTGTCCCCCGAGAGACCTCTCCAACTCCGCCAGCCGTTCGCTGACGACCGACTTCGACAGGCGCAGGCGCCGGGCCGCTTCGCTGATCGAGCCGCCCTCCACCGCTGCAACAAAGGCAGCGATTCCCTTCACCCTGATCATCGTTCGGATTTCCGAATTCCAGTTCCGCGATATGCATCCTATTCCGAACGAGAGGGTAACGCCATCTTCCGCTTTATCACGAAACACAAGCCTCTCAAGCCCATGCGGGAGATGATTCTATGAAACGACTGAACGGTAAGGTTGCCATCGTGACCGGCGCGAGTTCCGGCATCGGGCGGGCGACCGCCAAACCCTTTGCAGCGGCAGGCGCCAAGGTTGTGGTCGGCGCACGCCGGCAGCACGAACTCGACAGCTTGGTTGATGAAATCAGGTCCGCCGGCGGCACTGCGGTAGCCGTTGCTGGGGACGTGCGCTCGGAAGACTATCACAGGACGCTCGTCGCCACCGCTGTTAGCAACTTCGGCAAGCTCGACATCGCTTTCAACAACGCCGGCATCCTCGGCGAGGCTGGTCCCAGCACAGGTGTCTCGGAGGCTGGCTTCCAGGCAACCCTCGCGGTGAACCTGACAGCCTCGTTTCTCGCCGCCAAGCATCAGATCGCCGAGATGGTCAAGAACGGGAGCGGGTCGGTGATCTTCACCTCGACCTTTGTTGGCTACAGCTTCGCTTTCCCCCAGGTTGCAGCCTATGCCGCCAGCAAGTCCGGATTGATCGGATTGACGCAGGCGCTGGCCGCGGAATTCGGTCCCTCGAACGTGCGCGTCAATGCCATCCTTCCCGGCGCTGTTGATACCGACATGTACCGCACCATGAACGACACCGCTGACAAGCAGACCTTCGTCACCAACCTCCACGCGCTCAAGCGTGTTGCGGATCCGGACGAGATCGCCCGCTCGGTGCTCTATCTTGCATCAGACGACGCGAGCTTCGTCACCGGTACGGCCGCGCTGCTGGACGGCGGCGCCTCCATCACCAGAACCTGAAGGTCTATCCCTCGTGCACGTGCCCCGAAGTCGAGCATCCAGGATGACTAAGGGGCACGCTCTCCCATCGAAGGTTGCAACACTATTTACCCAACCTTTACGCGCCGTCTCTCAAGGAGGCTTCAAGATGTATCGATTCTTGCTCGGTGCTGTCACTGCGCTGATGCTGGCCTGCCCTGTAGCCGCAGAAATTCTGCCTTTTCCAGCCACCTTTCGGACGCAGGACATCGACGCCAATGGCGTAACGCTGCATGTGCGGACCGGTGGCGAAGGACCAGTAGTCGTGCTCATCCATGGCTTTGGTGATACCGGCGATATGTGGGCTCCTCTGGCCGCGGACCTCGTCCGTGATCACCGCATCATCGTTCCCGACCTGCGCGGCATGGGCCTCTCGTCGCACCCGCAGGAAGGCTACGATAAGCGCACCCAGGCTGCCGATATCCGGACGATCTTGACGTCGCTTGGCATCGATCAGGCCACCATTGTCGGCCATGATATCGGAACGATGGTCGCTTACGCCTACGCGGCCCGCTATCCTGACAAGACACAGAAGCTGGTCGTCATGGATGCACCCGTTCCCGGGATCCCGCCCTGGGAGAGCATCGTTCGCAATCCGCTTCTCTGGCATTTCGATTTCGGTGGCCCGGATGTGGAGCGGCTGGTTGAGGGTCGGGAGCGGATCTACCTCGACCGGTTCTGGAACGAGTTCGCGGGCGATCCAGCCAAGATCGACGCTGAAGCACGCGAGCATTACGCTCGCCTCTACGCCCGCCCCGGAGCGATGCATTCGGCGTTTGCCCAGTTTCGCTCCATCCGGCAGGATGTTGAGGACAACAAGATCTCGATGGTCACGAAGCTCTCCATGCCTGTCTTGGCGATCGGTGGGGAGAAGTCCTTCGGGGCAACTGAAGCCGTTGTGATGCGCAACGCGGCCAGCGATGTCACCGAGGTAGTCATTCCGGATGCAGGTCATTGGCTGATGGAGGAACAGCCGGAGGCCACGATTGCGGCGGTAAGGACCTTCGTCACGTCGCTGCGATGAAGAGTGGCGACTTGCCGAGGAGGTGCATCAAGCAGCGCAACCTCGGAGAATGTCGCCACTTTCCTGCTTACACACATTTATGAACACCTACCGGAAGGTCCGGATGGGGTCATCCCAGGAAATTGCAGGCGCCGCGGGAAGGTCTGCTGCTCCACGCTTGAGCGGATGTTCGGCGTACTTCCGCGCCGTGCCAAGAGGCGACATTTGAAAATTGCGCCGTCGCTGCTTCCACCTTCTTCAGAGGAACTTTCGTAGACCGGCGGGATGAAATTGGATCGTTGCACAGGCTCCGGCCTCCAGTCGCAGATTTACGCAACAGGGGCATCGACGGTGCACACGACGCCGGTTGAGGGAAAGGCAATCGTCACCTGACCATCCAGATCCTGCGCCAGGGTGCGTTCAATGAGACGCGACCCGAAGCCCCGCCGACGGGGGGCCACGACGGGCGGCCCGCCGGCCTCCATCCAGCGTAGGCTCAGCCGAGGCGGCGCAACTCCGTTTTGCAGCTCCCACGACACTTCAATGGTACCGGTCTTGTTGGACAAGGCGCCGTACTTCACCGCATTGGTTGCCAGCTCATGCAACGCCATGGCCAGCGCCAGCGACATGCGCGGCGTCACCCGCACATGAGGACCCTTGATCTGAAAGCGGCTCTTTTCCGAGATCTCATAGGGCTTGAGAGTGTTAGCGACCACTTCGACCAGGTCGGCGCCCTCCCAGCTCTCGCGGGTGAGCACGTCGTGGGCTCTCGACAGCGCCAGCAGCCGCATCTCCAAGGCCTCGCGAGCCTCCCCTGTCGTATCCGCCGTGCGCAAGGTCTGGGCTGAGATCGACTGCACAGTCGCGAGCGTATTCTTCACCCGATGGTTCAACTCGTTGATGAGCACCCGCTGATGCTCGGCAGCACGCCTCTCCTTGTCGAGCGCCGCTCTCAGCCGTTCCTCGCTATCGTGCAGATCCTCCAGCCGGGTCCGAGCCTCGTACTGCCGAAGCCGTCCCCGCAAGGCGGAGCGCGCGACGCTCACCAGCGTGCCTGCATGGAAAGGGCGCTCCAGGAACACCACGTTGCCGAGAACCCCGGACAGACGCGCAAGCACTGGATTGCGCTCAACCCCGCCACCGCGCCGCGTGAGGAGCACGAAGGCGAAGTCAGACCATGGGGGCTGATCCAACAGCCATCGGGAAAGCTCCTTCAGATCGGCGGTGCGAAACGCCTCGTCCGTGGCTAGCGCGAAGCCCGCACCCTGCGCGATCTCGTGCACCAGCGCCGGGAGATCGGGGCAGATCTCGGACGCGATCCCCGCAGTGTGCAGGATGTCCGCCGCAACAGCCGCATCCCGCCCGTGCGGAGCCAGGATGAGCGCCCGCTCCGAACGGGACTGGAGTGTGTCGCTCATGCTCAGCGATCTTTGAGCAGCTGTGCGCGGTCGCCGTCGGTGAAGACCGGCGTACCGCGCAGAATACCCTGGAAGCCTTCGAGGGGTTCGCCAAGGGAAATGCCCTTGTTGGTGATCCGCATCTCGCGAATGGTGTTCTCGTGCGAACCGAACCGCTTCTTGATGATCGAGATCGCGCGACGAACCTGGCCAAAGGCCTCGAAATAGCGCAGCAGGATCACGGTGTCGGCCAGATAGGTGACATCCACGGGAGACTTCATGTCGCCCACCAGCCCGTGCTGCGCAACCGTCAGGAACGTCGAGACACCCTGGCGGTTGAGGTATTGCAGCAGCTCGTGAATGTGCAGGGTCAGGAACTGCTCTTCCGGCATGGCGGCCTGATACCCGTTCAGGCTGTCAATCACGATGGTCTTGACGCCGTGATGATCGATCTTGGTGCGCACC
>JALYFY010000460.1 GCA_030777385.1 Pseudomonadota bacterium
CCAACAAGGCAACCCTCAAGTACTCGGACTTCTTCGTCATCTGACGCGTTGACGGAAGATGCCAAATCGTGCCGCCCGGCGAAAGCTGCGGCGGCACGTGCCGTTTGACCTCAGGAAATCTCAGCCAGCCACCGGGGAAGATCCGCCAATGACGGCAGTTCGGCGAAGCGGGGATGATCGGTTGGAAGCGGCGCGTCCTCATGGGCCCAGACAAGGTGATAGGGGATGAGCGCGGCATAGCTGCCGGCTTCCAGCGCCGGCAGGACGTCCGAGCGCACCGAATTGCCGGCCATCGCCGCATGCTCCGGGCCCGTGCCGTGCCGCGAAAAGATCCTGAGATACGTCTCCGGCTTCTTCTCGCTCACGATCTCGACACCTGAAAAGAAATCCCCAAGGCCGGATGCCGCGAGCTTCGATTCCTGATGGAAGAGGTCGCCCTTGGTAATCAGGACGAGCTTGTAGTGGGTGGAGAGCTCCTCAAGCGCCTGATGAACGCCTGGAAACGGCTCCACCGGATGGTTCATCATCTCGCGCCCGGCAGCGAGGATCTCGGTGATCACATGGCCGGGAACCTGCCCCTTGCTGACCGTGAGGGCCGTCTCCAGCATGCATAGGGTAAAGCCCTTTGCGCCATAGCCGTAGAGCCCAAGATTGCGGCTCTCCGTAGCGGCAATTTCATCTTCGAGCGTGTCGGCATCGGCAAAATCGGCAAGCAGCGCGTTGAAGCGTTCGCGCGTTAGGCGGTAGAAGGTCTCGTTGTGCCAGAGCGTATCGTCGGCATCGAGGCCTAGAACTGTGATGGGCATCGAGAATGCTCGCTGTCGTGTTCGTTGTGCTGCTTTACCCTATCGGGCGGCCTGCACGAAAGCGTCGAAGAGCTTGCTGCATGGATGCTCCTGCGCAACCACAAGAGCCTCCGGATGCCATTGAACGCCGATGGCAAAGCGCCGTGCCGGGATCTCGATGGCCTCGACGATGCCATCCTCCGCATAGGCGCTCGCGACCACCTGATCCGACAGCTCAACCACCGCTTCGCGGTGGAAGGTGTTCACCGTGATTTCGCTCTCGCCGAGAATGCCCGCAAGGGCGGTTCCCTCCCTGATCGCAACGGAGTGCCGATGCTCGCGCTTGTCGTGCTCCATGATGTGGGAGCCGAGCGCGCGCACATCCGGAGACAGGCGGCTGCCGTGAAGGGCCGCAAGAACCTGCATGCCGTTGCAGATGCCAAGGATGGGCTTGTCCCGTTCCAGAAAGCCGCGCATCAGCGCAACCTCGATGTCCAGCCGCTCGGAGGCGGGCGACCTGGAGGTCTCGCCGTCGATGTACCAGGCATCGGGGAAGGCGAAGCGCCCGCCGACGCTGACGAAGCCGTCGAAATCTTCCACAACGGGCTCGATCATCTCCCGGATGTAGGGAATGCCGAAGGGCAGGCCGCCTGCCCGGTGAACGGCGACGAAATAGGCCTTCGTCATGTCGTAGCGGGTGCCGTCGACGCTGGTGTTCTCGTCCATGATGACGGCGATGCGAGGTTTGGAAGACAATCGATGTTCCTAGCCGGTGATGCGGTCCACGCGGCTCACGACGCGCTTGGCGCGCAGCTCCGCGATGATGGCGTTGAGGTGCTTCAGGTCCCAGACCGTCAGGTCGATGGTCATATCCGTGAAGTCCTGGGTGCGCCGCTTCATGGAGACGTTGTCGATGTTGCCGTCGTGGTCGGCAATCACCTGGGTGATCTGGGCCAGCGATCCGGGCTCGTTGATCGACTGGAGCTTGATGCGGGCCGGGAATCGCTGGTTGGAGCCCGACTCCAGATCCCATCGAACGTCGATCCAGCGGTCGGGCTCGTTGTCGAAGGCGGCCAGGGTCGGCGACTGGATCGGATAGATCGTGACGCCTTCTCCGGGGGTTAGGATGCCGACGATCCGGTCGCCGGGCACGGCTCCGCCCTCCTGGGCGAAGTGGATGGGCATATCCTTGTTGAGACCGCGGATCGGGATGCCGCCCGGGTTCTCGCCTGAGCCTTTCTTGCCCGAGCCGTCGGATTGCCCGCCCTTGCCATCGCCGCCTGAGCGGCGCTCGTCCAGATAATCGGGATAGACGGCCCGCACGACATCGCCGGAGAACATCTCGCCCCGGCCCACGGCCGCCAGAACGTCTTCTGCGGAGATCCTCGCCAGACGGGGCAGGGCGCCCTTGAGCTTCTCGTCGGAGAAGGGCCTGCCGGCCCGCTCGAAGGCACGCTCCAGGATCTGGTGTCCCAGGCCGGTGTATTGGCGGCGCACGGCCGCACGGGTGGCGCGCCGGATGGAGGCTCGCGCCTTGCCGGTGACCACAAGGGATTCCCAAGCCGCCGGTGGCGTCTGGCCCTCGGCACGCACGATCTCGACCTCGTCGCCGTTCTGCAGTTCCGTGAGCAGGGGCGACATGCGGCCGTTGATCTTGCAGCCGACTGCCGTGTTGCCGACATCGGTATGGACCGCATAGGCGAAGTCGATGGGCGTCGCCCCGCGGGGCAGGGCGATGAGGCGGCCCTTGGGCGTGAAGCAGAAGACCTGATCGTGGAACAGCTCGAGCTTCGTGTGCTCGAGGAACTCCTCCGGGTTGTCGCCTTCGGCCAACAGGTCGATGGTGCGGCGCAGCCATTGAAAGGCGCGGCTCTCCTTGGCCAGGCGCGAGTTGTCGTTGACGCCCTCCTTGTAGAGAGCGTGAGCGGCGATGCCGAATTCCGCCACCTCGTCCATGTCTTCGGTGCGGATCTGAAGTTCGACGCGCTGGCTGCCGGGCCCGATCACGGTGGTATGGATGGAGCGGTAGTCGTTCTGCTTCGGGGTCGAGATGTAGTCCTTGTACCGCCCCGGCACCATGGGCCAGCTGGTATGGACGATGCCGAGCGCCCGGTAGCACTCGTCGAGGGTGCCGACGATGATCCGGAAGGCAAAGATGTCGGAGAGCTGCTCGAAGGAGACTGATTTCCGCTCCATCTTGCGCCAGATGGAATAGGGTCGCTTCTGACGTCCTGTGACCGTCGCTTCGATCCCTTGCGCGCGCAGCTTGGTGGTCAGGGTCTGCTCGATCTCCTCGACCAGCTTTTCGCTCTTGGCGGAGAGCTCGTGCAGGTGGCGCTTGATGGCCTCATAGGCCTCCGGGTCGAGGTTCTGGAAGGATAGCTCCTCCAGTTCCTCACGCATCTCCTGGATACCCATGCGGCCGGCCAGGGGGGCATAGATGTCGAGGGTCTCCTCGGCGATGCGCTTTCGCTTGTCCGGCGGCATGAACTGAAGGGTGCGCATGTTGTGCAGGCGGTCGGCAAGCTTGACCAGCAGCACACGCACGTCGTCGGCAACCGCCAGAAGCAGCTTACGGAAGTTCTCGCCCTGCGCCGCCCGCTTCGACACCAGGTCCAGCCGCTTGATCTTGGTCAGCCCGTCGACGAGAGCCCCGATCTGAGGGCCGAATGTCTTGTTGATCTCCTCCAGGGTCGCCTGGGTATCTTCCACAGTGTCATGGAGAACGGCAGCCGCGATGGTCGCGTCGTCGAGCTTAAGATCGGTGAGGATGGCTGCGACTTCGAGGGGATGGCCGAAGAACAGGTCGCCGGACGCGCGCTTCTGATTGCCATGGGCCATCATGGCGTACACGTAAGCACGGTTGAGAAGCGCCTCATTGGCCGAGGGGTTATAGCGCTTTACCCGCTCGACAAGTTCATATTGGCGCATCATGCGGCCGCCATCTCCTTTTGGCCCGGTCTATCTGGCTGAAGTGTGGAAGGTTTTGAAGATATTGTACAACGTCTTCTGACCGCAAGCTGAATACCTTGCCGCAGGGTGGCGATGCCGGGCGTGGTTAAGGCGGCCAACAAAAAAGCCCGGCATAAAGCCGGGCTTTCGAAAATTGGGGTGCAAATGCTTATTCGCGGTCGTCGTCGTCCGCGCTGCTGCTCGGGGGCACAAGGCCCTCCAGGCCGCGGAGGAGGTCATCCTCGCTCATGCGGTCGAACTGAACGTCGGCGTCGTTGTCGCCACCGGTCGTCGGAGCGGCTGCAGTGTTGCTGAGCATCGGAACGGCTTCAGCCTCCGGCTCGTCAACCTCGACGTATTTCTGCATCGAGTGGATGAGCTGCTCCTTCAGGTCGTCGGGAGCGATGGTCTCGTCTGCGATTTCGCGGAGAGCCACGACAGGGTTTTTGTCGCGGTCGCGGTCGATCGTGAGAGGCGAGCCCGACGAGATGAGGCGAGCCCGGTGGCTGGCCAGCAGCACGAGCTCAAACCGGTTGTCGACCTTGTCGATGCAGTCTTCGACGGTCACGCGAGCCATGCGGGGCTCCTTCTTCAGGTTCGGTAAGGAATATCGGAAGAGGGACCGCATACACCGGGTGGCCTAGGAAGACAAGAGGAAGTGTTTCCCGACAGGAGGTGCGGCCCCACACGCCGGAGGTAATCCACACGAGATAGTTTGCCTAAGGTCAAGCCTGGGAGATGGTCTTGAGAGCCTTGAATCGAGTTTGGCAGGCGTGCAGGGGCATTTTGTGCAGGCTTAAGCTCCGGCGGTCCGGAACCGACCGAAGCCTTCTAAGAGGCTGGCGCAGCCTCATCTGATGAACAGCTCAAGGGCGGGCGGCACCCTCTTCGCCTTGACACCTCGGCCTGCTAGTGCGAGTCCCGCGCGGATTCGATGCTATAAAGGTTCCGCTCCTGATGAAGCGCGCATTCATTTTCCCGGGCCAGGGAAGCCAATCGGTTGGCATGGGCAAGGCGCTTGCCGATGCCTTCCCGCAAGCCAAAGCCGTTTTCGACGAGGTGGATGAGGCTCTCTCCCAGAAGCTCTCCACACTCATGTGGGAAGGACCGGCAGAGGAGTTGACCCTCACGGCCAACACCCAGGCGGCCCTCATGGCGGTGAGCCTGGCAGCGATCCGGGTTCTGGAGGCCGAGGCCGGGCTGGATCTCAAGAGCAACGCTGCCTTCGTGGCCGGACATTCCCTGGGCGAGTATTCGGCGCTTGCGGCTGCGGGCAGTCTCTCAGTTACCGATACGGCCCGCCTCCTGCGTGTTCGCGGGAATGCCATGCAGAATGCCGTTCCAGTAGGACAGGGCGCCATGGCAGCCCTTCTGGGCCTCGAATATGAAGCTGCCCTTGAGGTCGCCCGGGAGGCAGCTCAAGGAGAGGTGTGCGACGCTGCCAACGACAATGGCGGTGCCCAGGTCGTGGTGTCAGGGCACAAAGCTGCCGTCGAGCGGGCCGTAGCCATCGCCCAGACCAAGGGCGCCAAGCGCGCCGTGATGCTGGCCGTATCCGCCCCGTTCCATTGCGCCCTCATGCAGCCGGCAGCCGACGCCATGCGGGAGGCTCTGGCTGCCGTGACCGTGAACGCTCCTGTTGTTCCGGTAGTGGCCAATGTGGAGGCAGCTCCCATTACTGACCCGGCGGCCATCCGCGATGCTCTGGTCCGCCAGGTCACCGGCACCGTGCGCTGGCGCGAAAGCGTGGCCCATATGGCAGCGCAAGGCGTTGAGTCGTTTTATGAGGTTGGATCGGGCAAGGTCCTGACTGGTCTGGTGAAGCGCATCGCCGCTGGCGCTTCGTCCGCCGCCATCGGCAGCCCTGAGGATGTTGCCGCTTTCAAAGCCTCTCTGAACGGATAAGGAGCCCTGCATGTTTGATCTCACCGGCCGCAAGGCTCTCGTTACCGGCGCCACCGGCGGCATCGGAGGCGCCATTGCCCGCGCCCTCCATGCTCAGGGAGCGACCGTCGCGCTTTCCGGCACCCGGCGCAGCGCCCTTGATGAACTCGCTTCATCCCTGGGGGAACGGGTCCATGTGGTCGAGGCCAACCTGTCCGATAAGGATTCGGTCGAGGCTCTCGTGCCGGCAGCCGAGGCGGCGATGGAAGGGCTCGACATCCTGGTCAACAACGCGGGCGTGACCAAGGACAACCTGTTCATGCGCATGAAGGACGAGGAGTGGGATGCAGTCATCGCCGTGAACCTCACCGCCTCGTTCCGCCTGTCGCGGGCTGCCGTGAAGGGCATGATGCGCCGCCGTTACGGCCGGATCGTCAATATCGGGTCGGTCGTGGGCTCCACCGGCAACCCGGGGCAGGGCAACTATGCGGCGTCGAAGGCAGGCCTCATCGGCATGACCAAGGCGCTCGCCGCCGAGGTGGCGAGCCGCAACATCACCGTCAACTGCGTCGCTCCGGGGTTCATCGAGTCGCCCATGACCGACGTTCTCAACGACAAGCAGCGTGAGGGAATTCTAGGCACCATCCCCATGGGGCGGCTCGGCCAGGGCGGCGAAATCGCCTCCTCCGTCGTTTACCTCGCCTCGACGGAAGCTGCCTACGTGACAGGCCATACCCTGCACGTGAACGGCGGAATGGCTATGTTCTAAAGGTGCTTAAGGGCCTTTCCGGAAACTGTTTGCAGGTGCCGTTCACCCCTCGCCAGAGGCGACAAGCTTGTGTTAAGCATGAGCCCGATCAGGTCAAAGGGGTTGACCGGCGCTTAAAAATGCGGCTTTGCACGGCGCA
>JALYFY010000461.1 GCA_030777385.1 Pseudomonadota bacterium
CCCCCACCCTGGCACGGGACATCAAGGACCGCCTGGACGGCGGCAATCGCATGGTGGTCTCGCCGGACGTGGGCGGGGTGGTGCGCGCCCGCGCGCTCGCCAAGCGCATCGATGCGCCGCTGGCCATTGTCGACAAACGCCGTGAGCGCCCCGGCGAGTCTGAGGTGATGAACATCATCGGCGACGTATCCGGCCGCTCCTGCATCCTCGTCGACGACATCGTGGACTCCGGCGGCACCCTGGTGAACGCGGCCGACGCCCTCCTGGCCAATGGTGCGAAGGAGGTCTACGCCTACATCACCCACGGCGTGCTCTCCGGCGGCGCCGTCGCGCGCATCGCGGGCTCCCGCCTGAAGGAACTCGTGATCACCGACTCGATCATGCCGACCGAAGCCGTGAAGGTGGCCCACAACATTCGGGTGATCAGCATCGCCCAGCTCATGGGCGAAGCCATCGGCCGCACGGCAACCGAAAGCTCGGTGTCGAGCCTGTTCGACTAAGCCGTCATTTCGGGCGCATCACCAGCCACGGAGTGGGGGTGGCTCTCCACTCCCAGACCGCCAGAAGCTGGTCCAAATGCCCGAGGCTTTCGAGCCATGACGGAAGGGGCGGCACCACGGTCCTTGCCTGTCGCTCCTCGACAACATGGGTGCTCTCGAAGCATCGGATCAAGGCTTCCACCATCCTGTCCTGCCTGGGATGCACCTCGACAACGAGGTCGAGCCAGCGGAAATCCGCTGCCAGCGGGTCGAGAAGAGCGAACTCCGCTCCCTCGCAATCCATCACGAGCAATCCTTTGGGGCGGCGCCCGAGCTTTGCTGAAAGCTCGCTGCAGGCTGAATTCACGTCCCTGGGCTCGAAACGCTCGCGAAGTGCAACCCGTGTCTCGACGCCATTCAGACGCGCCAGCTCCAAGCATTTCCCGCGGGCGACCGCATCGATATCCCATGCCAGAATTTCGGCCTCCGGCAGGAGACGGGCTAGCCCGACGGCGTAATAGCCCTCCGCACAGCCGACGTTGAGAACGGCATCGAAGCCTTGCTCGGGGGCGCCGATCAGAACATCGTGCAGGACTGTCTCGTAGACACCCAGCAGCTTGGGCGCGATACCGCCTTCCGAGGCTGACGCCACATAGGTCATGCCTGCGAATGGTCCATCCTGAACCGTCGTGCCCGCGCGGGCGACCAAGGTCGAGCCGATGAGCTGCGCGCGCCATTTCGCAAGAGCCCGCAATGTTTGCTCAAGCTTTTGCCGTTCGGGCAGATCTGAATGCAAAATGCTTGTAACGCGCTCAAACGCAACCTGATCGAGTCCCATTATGCCCCTTGTGAGCTTCTTCTCGATCCAATCATTACATGATATAAAGTACCTCATCCAACTGGCCCGATCCAGCTTATGAGGGCCTCAAAGCATCTCCACCGCCCATCCTTCGACCATCATCGAAGCATCAACAGGCGACAGTGATGGTCGCCCCCGCATAATTTCCATGTTCTAGCATAACAAAGGGGCAGCCATTTCAATGGATTCATCTTCCGTCCTGAACGACGCCATACCGTCCCATCGTGTGATCGAGCCGCCGGTCCTCTATTTTGGAACACCGGTGGCTCTCATCACTACGCTGAACCCGGATGGCACCCCCAACATCTCACCGCTGTCATCTGCCTGGGCCCTGGATGACCGGGTCGTGCTTGGCATGGGCACGGGCGGCCAGGGAAGCGAGAACATGGCTCGCGAAGGCGAATGCGTGATCAATCTCGTTCCGGCCAGGCTGTGGGAGCAGGTGGAGCGCATTGCCCGGACGACCGGGCGCCATCCTGTTCCCGAGTACAAGGCCGCCGGCGGCTATTATCATGAGCCTGACAAGTTCAAGGCAGCTGGCCTCACCCCCCTGCCCTCAGACCTCGTTCGCCCGCCGCGCATCGCCGAATGCCCGCTTCAGCTGGAAGCCCGCATCGTCGCAGCCCATGCGCCGGGCGGAGAGAAATGGGAAATCGGCTGCCAGCATGCCTTTGCCATCATCGAAACGCAGGTCAAGCGCGTGCATGCCCATGAGGACGTGACGCTCGCCGGCACGAACTACATCGATGTCAGCCGCTGGCAGCCGCTGCTTTATGTCTTCCGCCATTATGTGGAAGCCGGCAGGGACCTGGGCCGAAATTTCAAGGCGACCGTTTAACCGCCTGCCAACTTGTTGCGTTTCAGGGCATCTGCCGCTATAAGCCGCCTCGCGCCCGCTCGACACCCTTGGAGGCACGGGCGCGGACCTCATGGCCGCCCAACGGTTTTCAGGACCTTGGCGGCCATCGGTTTTTCAACCCAATCTATAGGACCACGACCATGAGCGAAGTAAAGCAAATCAAGGCCGTGGCGCGCGACCGGGCCGGCAAGGGGGCCGCCCGGGCCGTTCGTCGCCAAGGCCAAGTTCCCGCCGTCATCTACGGAGCCGGCCAGC
>JALYFY010000462.1 GCA_030777385.1 Pseudomonadota bacterium
GGACAGGCTGTACTCGACCCGCGGCGGCACCTGGGCATAGACCGTACGGATGATGAGCCCATCGGCTTCCAGCTCACGCAACTGGTGGGTGAGCATGCGCTGGGTGACGGTGGGAATGAGGCGGCGCAGCTCGTTGAAGCGCAAGGTGCCCCTGAGAAGCTTGTAGAGGACGACGATCTTCCACTTGCCGTCGATGAGGCTGAGCGTCCGCTCGACCGAGCATCCGGTGCCCCCCGTCGCCTTCTGAGACATCTGCCGCATCACGGTATCCTTTTTGACACTATGGGCTGTTTTTGTGCGTTCTTGCGGAGCCTGACACTATGCTCAACTATGGCTTCGTCAACAGGAGACAAGCCATGCGCGCCGTCGGATACCAGCAATCCCTGCCCATCGAACAAGACGCCTCCCTCATCGATGTGGAGCTGCCTCAACCCGAGCCGGCCCCCCGGGACCTCCTGGTCGAGATCAAGGCGGTGTCGCTCAACCCCGTCGACACGAAGGTTCGCATGCGGGCGCAGCCGGAGCCGGGCGGCGTGAAGGTCTTGGGCTTCGACGCGGCCGGGATCGTCCGTGCCGTGGGTGGGGAGGTTTCCCGGTTCAAGCCGGGAGACGAGGTTTACTATGCGGGAGCCATCACCCGGCCCGGCACCAATGCGGAATATCACGTGGTGGACGAGCGTCTCGTGGGATCAAAACCGCAATCCCTCGGCTTCGAGGAGGCTGCCGCCCTTCCGCTGACGACGCTCACCGCCTGGGAAACCCTGTTCGACCGGCTGGAGGTCAAGCGTCCGGTCAAGGGTGCCGCCAACGCCATCCTGATCGTTGGAGGGGCCGGCGGCGTGGGCTCCATCGCAATCCAGCTGGCGCGCCGGCTTACGGATCTGACCGTGATCGCCACCGCCTCGCGCCCTGAAACGCAAGACTGGTGCCGGGAACTCGGTGCGCATCACGTGATCGACCACGGCCAGCCGCTTGCCGCGCAGGTCGAGGCGCTGGGCATCGGCGCGCCGGCCTTCGTGTTCTCGATCACCCACACGGAAAACCATTTTGCGGAGATCGCCAAGACCATCGCCCCGCAGGGCCGCTTTGCCCTGATCGACGACCCGAAGGCGCCCCTCGACATCAGTTTGTTGAAGGGCAAGAGCGTCTCGATCCACTGGGAGTCCATGTTCACCCGCTCGACCTTCCAGACCGCCGACATGGAGCGGCAGCACGAGATCCTGAACGAGGCAGCGCGCCTGGTGGATGCGGGGACGATCAGGACCACGTTGGCGGAGGTGATCGGGCCCATCGATGCAGCTCATCTCAAGCGCGCTCACGCGTTCATCGAGAGCGGACGCGCGCGGGGCAAGATCGTGCTGTCGGGCTTCTGAACTTCAGCGCATCGTGCGGAAAAGTGGTTTCGGTTTTCACCGATGCGGCCCTCAGGGTCCGCTCTCAACGATGCGCTCATTATGGAAGGGAGTTCAGAGGGCATCAAAGCCCTTTGGACAAAAGAAAAGGCTGCCCCGTAAGGCAGCCCTGTGTCTCGACTGTTGTGGCCCGGCTCTTCAAGCAACCCGGAAGGGCTGGGGGGCTGACGTATCCAGGCCGATCGCTGAGCCGGGCCGTCGAGGCAACTTGAGCATTAACGGCATTCAGTGAGGCTCCTTCGCGGCACGATTGAGGCCGGAATAAGATTTGCAAAGGAACCCGTGGGTCATTCCGTCATGACGGGTTGATCCGCCCGCCGCTCAAGCCCATCATCAGGATATGTTGTTCATCATCCACAGGAGGCCTCATGAGCGAAGGTGACATCGCAGAGCCGCTGCGCGGCGGCTCGATGCAGGGCTCGGCCCACATCGTTCCTTTTCCCGCCGCGCCGAAACAGGTGTCCTTCGACCGTGCCGAGTTGCAGGCCATTCTAAATCTCTACGGCCGCATGGTCGCTGCAGGCGAGTGGCGCGATTACGCCATCGATTTCATGCCCGACAAGGCCGTCTTCTCCATCTTCAGGCGCACGTCGGAAATGCCTCTCTACCGGATCGAGAAGGATCCCAAGCTTGCCAAGAAGCAGGGCGCTTATTCGGTCGTGGTCTCGACAGGCTTGATCCTCAAGCGCGGCCATGAGCTCGACCGGGTCCTGCGCGTGCTCGACAAGCCGAAGGTGGTGTCGAATTAGCCCTTGACGATGGGACGTGAGGGAGGCTCCTGCGTGCAACGCCCCAGCGGGCGCTGCATCAGCACCGTGGAGAGCCAGCGCCCGTGCTTGTAGCCGATGCCTTTGAGGATGCCGGCAGGCTCGAAGCCCAGGCTCCTGTGCAGGGCGATGGAGCCGCGCGATTCCTCATCGCCGATAACGGCGACCATGAGCCGGAAATCCTGCGCCTCGCAGGCCTCGATCAGCGCCGCAAGGAGCGCGCGCCCGACCCCCTGCCCTTGCGCAGACGGCGCAACATAGATCGAATCCTCCACCGTCGAGCGATAGGCCGGGCGGGTGCGGTAAGGGCCCGCATAGGCATAGCCCAGGACCGTCCCATCCGCCTCTGCGACCAGATAGGGATATCCGCCGTCCAGGATCGCCGCCCGGCGCCGCGCCATCTCCGCCCCGTCAGGAGGATCGAGCTCGAACGAGGCCGTGCCGTTCATGACCGCATGGGCGTAGATTGCAGTGATGCCGTCGAGATCGGATTCGGCGGACGGGCGCAGAAGGATGCTCATGCGGGTTTTCTAAACTAATTTCAGGTTTGGGTGGAATAGGACGCCGGTTCGGGAGAGCTGTCTTTTTTCCTCAGCTTCTGCATTAGCATGACGCGTCATGAGAAAGGCTCGTGCGTGAACCACCAGCTCAGCCCGGACGGGACGCCGCCCTCCGTGTCCAAAGCGCAAACCTATGTGGTCTGGACCGCGATCCTGGCCTCCAGCATGGTCTTTGCCGACGGCGCCATCGTCACCGTCGCCATCCCCCAGATGCGCGAGAGCCTGCAGGCGTCCCTGTCCGAGATGCAATGGGTCACCAATGCCTATGCGCTGACCCTGTCCGCCTTCCTGCTCCTGGGCGGCGCGGCCGGAGACGCTTACGGGCTCAGGCGGATCTTCATGATCGGCATTGCTTGCTTCGGCCTGACCTCCTTGTGGTGCGGCCTGTCCGGATCGGCCGGGATGCTGATCGCCGCCCGGACCTTTCAAGGCGTCAGCGGCGCCTTGCTGGTGCCGGGATCCCTGGCCTTGATCAGCGCCCATTTCACGGCACAGACCAGAGGCAAAGCCATCGGCACCTGGGCAGCCGCCTCCGCCATCGCTGCAGCGCTCGGGCCGATTCTCGGCGGCTGGCTTATCGATATCGGTCCATGGCAGGCAATCTTCTGGATCAATGGTCCGGTCGCCCTGCTGGCGCTCTGGCTGTGCTGGCGCCATGTTCCGGAAAGCTCGGTGGGGCAGGAAACCGCCATGGACTGGCTGGGTGCTGCTCTCGCCGTGACGTCCCTTGGCCTCATTGCCTATGGGCTGACGGCCCTTGGCGAGAAGGAGAGCCATCGCGGCCTGTCCCTCCTGGTGACCCTCGCCGGTGTGTTGGTTCTTGGCGCCTTCATCCTTCACGAGAAGCGGTCTGCCACGGCGATGATGCCGCTCACTTTGTTTCGCTCATCCGCCTTTGCCAACGTGAACGCCCTGACATTGCTGCTCTACTTTGCGCTCAGCGGGGCGCTGTTCTTCCTGCCGATGGTGCTGATCGAGGCTCATGGCTATTCGGCCGCCAAGGCAGGCTCCGTGTTTCTGCCTTTCACGGTGGTGATGGCCCTGCTCTCCCGGCTCGGCGGCGTGATGGCCGACCGGCTCGGCGTGCGCATGCTGCTGACGGCCGGACCCGTCATCACGGGC
>JALYFY010000463.1 GCA_030777385.1 Pseudomonadota bacterium
GGAGACCGGATATGAAGATCCGTAACTCGTTGAAGTCGATCCGCGGCCGCCACCGCGACAACCAGCTGGTTCGTCGCAAGGGCCGGGTCTACATCATCAACAAGACCCAGAAGCGCTACAAGGCTCGTCAGGGCTAAGCTTCGTGCGGGGAGGCGGAAGCCGGCTCCCCAAACGATGCCGCCCCTCGAGACTAGCGCTGCGGCAACGCCGCACACGCTTTTATGAATTGACCGCGCATGCCGGGACCCTAAAATCCCGGCATGCGTTTTTTCGCGTGTCTGCTGACCCTCACCTTAAGCCTTTCCGTACACCCTCTCGGTGCCCAGGAGCGCGCCCGGCCTAAAGAGCCGGCGGCCCCTGCCCAGCCCGCCCCGCGCCCCTCGACGCTCGACGAGCTTTTCGAGCGTCTGGCCAAGGCCGGGTCCGAGCAGGAGGCTCAAGGGGTTGCAACCCTGATCGAACGGCGCTTCTCCCGATCCGGCTCCGATACGGCCGACCTCCTCCTGAGCCGAGCTGCAGAAGCCTACGGCAAGAAGGATTTTCCGCTCGCCATCGAGCTCATCGATCGCGTTCTGGCTATTCGGCCCAACTGGGCGGAAGCCTGGTACAAGCGGGCGACCGTGTTCTACCAGATCGATGATCCAGTGGGCGCCATGGCGGATCTCCACCGAGCCCTGAAGCTCGAGCCCCGTCATTTCAATGCCTGGACCGGGCTTGGCCATGTTCTCATGGCGTCCGACGACAAGGCGCGGGCCCTCGAGGCGTATCGGCGGGTGCTCAAGATCAACCCGCAGATGTCGGAGGTGAAAACCATCGTCACGCGGCTCAGCCCCGAGGTTGACGGGCAGGACCTCTGATCCACGTTGCAGGGATGACCCTGCTCCTCGCTCTTGCTGCGCCCTTCCTGCTCCTGATCCTGGGAGCAGCCTTCACGTATCTTTATGCCTGGACCATCGAGCGGCGGTTTCCGCCGACCGGCCGGTTTATCGAGGTCGAGGGCTGCAGGCTGCATTACCGGGACGAGGGGCCTGCCCGCGGCGCGCCCCGCGGGACCATCGTCATCCTCCACGGGGCCTCATCCAACCTCGCCGAGTCCATGCTGGGGCTGGGCCAGCCTCTCTCCCAGCATTACCGGGTGATCGCCTTCGACCGTCCCGGCCATGGCTGGAGCGAGCGCAAGCGGGGCCTGAGGGAGGCAGAACCTGCCCGGCAGGCTGCCCTCATTGCGGCCGCCTTGCGCCGGCTGGAGGTTCGCAACGCCGTGGTCGTCGGGCATTCCTGGTCCGGAACCATCGTGCCGCATTTCGCTCTCGATCACACCGATGTGGCAGGGGCCATCGTCGTCCTCTCCGGCATCACCTCCCCATGGCCGGGAGGCTATATCGGCTGGTTCCGCGGCTTCATATCATCCCGGATCGGCTGGCTGATGATGCGCACCGTTGCGGTGCCGATCCTGCTCGTGTTCCGCCTGTGGATGAAGCGAAAGACCTTTCGGCCGCAGGCCCCTCCGCCCGGCATCGTCCGCAAGGGCTTCATCCCCCTGGCCTTCCGGCCCCGGGCTTATGAGGTGAACATGGAGGATTTCGCCGTCATGTACGATGCGGTGCTGCGGCAGAACGTACGCTACCGGGACATCCGCCTTCCAACGCTGGTGATCGCCGGCGACAGCGACGAGATCGTGTGGACCGATCTCCACAGCTTCGCCTTTGCCCGTGAGGTGCAGGGCTCGGAGCTGATCCTGATGCCGGGCATCGGCCATATGCCGCAATACGCTGACGGGCCGGCGGTTGTTTCCGCCATCGAGGCCCTGGCCGAACGGATCGTGCCGGCCAGGGTAGAAGTTCCTTAAGCCTGTGCGGCGTGCTCCTGATTGACGAAGGCGATGCGCACCATGTTCGTGGCGCCCGGCGTCCCGAAGGGCATGCCGGCCACGACGATCACCCGGTCGCCGATACGCGAATAATCCTCGCGCAGGGCGAACTTGCAGGCGCGAAAAGCCATGTCGTCGATGTCGCTGGCATCCTTCGTGCGGATCGGATGCACGCCCCATACCAGCGCCAGGCGCCGGGCCGTGTTCTGGCTGGGGGTGAGCGCCAGCACCGTGGAGTTGGGCCGTTCGCGGGCGATGCGGAAGGCGGTGGAGCCCGAGAAGGTCCAGGCTGCCACCGTGTTGATGTTGAGCGTATCGGCAATCTGGTGGGACGCTGCCGCGATGGCGTCCGAGCCGGTGGCTTCCGGCTCCGCGTTCAGGGTGCGCA
>JALYFY010000464.1 GCA_030777385.1 Pseudomonadota bacterium
AGGAAACCTTGGGGTCAAGCCCATTCAGGAGACGCCAGTCAAAGGAAATGCCGTTGCCGCCGGGCAGGGCCTCTGCGGTGCGGGGCGGCTTGGCGTCGAGCAGGATATGGTCGACCCCTTTTGCATAGGGGCTCAGGGCCTGGAGATCCGCGGCCTCGGCGATGCCCACAGCCTTCATCACCGGCCGTTTCACCATCGAGCGGATCTCGGCCACGCGCTGCGGGCTTTCGGTTCCGTGCAGCTGGATCAGATCCGGGTTGATGGCCTCCACGGCCTGGGCGATGGCCTCGTCCGTGGGGTTGACCAGCAGGACGACGCGCCCGGCGCGGCCCCTGGCCTGCAGGGACAGGCGATGGCCGAGGTCCAGGCTCACATGGCGCGGGCTCTTCGGGTAGCGCACGAAGCCGACGAGATCCGCGCCGGCGATGAGGGCGGCGTCCAGGGTTTCGGGCGTGGAGAGCCCACAGATCTTAATCAGGTTATCCATGCGAGGTATATTACAACGCTTTTGGCAGGGAGCGCCACACCACCATCGCCGCAGCCAGATCCTCCAGCGCGGTGCCCACCGATTTAAACGCGGTGATGGTTGCGTGGCCCCTATGGGGCGGGTTCCGGCAGAGATCCGCCAGGGTGCCGCGCACATGGTCGTCCGTGATCGCGCCCCGGTGCAGGGCCACCGCCACATCGCCGCCCTCGGACCTGGCGGCCTCCGTATCCACATAAACCTGCGCCCGGCGCAGGGCCTCGTCGTCCGCCTCGCGCATCTTGAGATTGAAGGCGCCGACAAGATCGAGATGCGCGCCCTCCTTCAGCCAGGCCCCTTTGACGATGGGCGCGGTCGAAAGCGTGGCGCAGGAGACGAGATCGGCCTCGCGCACGGCCGCTTCCAGGTCCGTCACGGCGGTGACGGGCAGGCCCTGCGACTGCAGCTCGGCGGCCAGGGTCTCGGCTTTCTGGGGGTTGCGGTTCCAGAGCGCCACCTCACGGATCGGCCGCTGGCTCATATGCGCCCGGATGAGGAAAGGTGCCAGCGATCCCGCTCCCACCATGACCATGCGGCTTGCATCCTCGCGGGCAAGGATGCGGGCGGCAAGCGCCGAAGCGGCGGCCGTGCGCCAGACCGTGAGGCGCGTGCCGTCGAGAACGGCGACGGGCTGGCCCGTCGCGCCATCCATCAGGAGGTAGGAGCCCATCACGCTGGGCAGGCTTTTGGCGCCGTTATCCGGAAAGACGGAGACGACTTTGACGCCCACGAACCCGTCCTGCAACCCGTCCTGCGCGGCAGGACCGGTCCAGGCCGGCATGAGCAGGAGCGTTGCATGCGCGCCCGCCCTCTCGATCTCATGGTGATGCCGCACCGGCGTGACGGTATCGCCCCGGAAAGCGTCCGCCAGGGCGTCGATCAGGGCCGGAAAGGTGAGAACCCGATCGATCTCGGCGGCGCTGACAACCTGCATGGGAACTGTTTTAGAAGCCGCGCTGCGGCAGCGCCGGCAGGGTCGTGGTGGGGGCCTGGGACCTCAGCTGCTCGGTCTCGTGACGCAGCTGGCGTGTCTCGCGCCGGAGACGCCGGCGGGACCTGCGGTACTTGCCCTGAGCCAGCCAGCTTGCCGTGCCGCCGATCACGACGCCGAGCATCACGGCCGCGAAAATAACCGCAAAGAGCGGCAGCTGGGTCGAGAATTCCGGCGCTTCTTGCGAGAACGGGTCCAGGGACAGGGTGACGGGCGCACGGTTCGCCACCGCGAGCAGAACGACCAGAATGGCAACCGGCAGGAGAATCAGCGCCTTGAGAAACTGAATCACGAACACCTCACGAGCGTTATTGCGCAGCCGCTGCCTTCAGCACCTTGGGAGCCGGAGCGTTGAGCCGCTGACGCATTTCCTTGCCCGTCTTGAAGACGGGCACGACCTTTTCGGAAATGGAAACGGATTGCCCCGTGCGCGGGTTGCGCCCCGTGCGCGCATCCCGCTTCTTCACCGAGAACGCCCCGAAGCCGCGCAGCTCCACCCGGTCGC
>JALYFY010000465.1 GCA_030777385.1 Pseudomonadota bacterium
GGATATCGGAGAGCTTCGCACGTGGGCGCTTCTTCAGCTCTTCCTGGCGTGCCGGCACGCTCACCTGATGGTAGTGGAGCGCATGCAGCGTCGCGGCGGTGGGCGACGGCACCCAGGCGGTGTTGGCGCCCGCCTGGGGATGGCCGACTTTTTGGACCAGCATGTCGGCCATCTTGTCGGGCGCCGCCCACATGCCCTTGCCGATCTGCGCCTTGCCCGGCAGGCCGCAGGCAAGTCCCACATCCACGTTGTTGTCCTCATAAGCCTTGATCCACGCCATCGACTTCATGTCGTTCTTGCGGATCATAGGGCCGGCTTCCATGGAGGTGTGGATCTCGTCGCCCGTGCGGTCCAGGAAGCCCGTGTTGATGAACACGATGCGTTCGGAGGCTGCATGGATGCAGGCCTTGAGATTGACCGTCGTGCGCCGCTCCTCGTCCATGATGCCCATCTTGAGGGTGTTGCGGGCAAGACCCAGCATGCTCTCGACGGCACCGAAGAGATCGTTGGCGAAAGCCACCTCGTCCGGCCCATGCATTTTGGGCTTCACGATGTAGACGGAGCCTGCGCGGCTGTTGCGGATCGGGCCCTTGCCCTTGAGATCGTGGATCGCGATCAGCGAGGTGACGGCGGCATCGAGAATGGTCTCAGGCGTCTCCTGGCCCGCCTCGTCCAGCACCGCATCGGTGAACATGTGGTGGCCCACATTGCGCACCAGCATGAGGCTGCGCCCATGCAGGCGAAGCTCCCCGCCGTTGACGGCCGTATAGACACGATCCGGGTTGAGGCGGCGCTCGACGGTGCGTCCACCCTTCTCGAAGCTCTCCAGGAGATCGCCCTTCATGAGACCGAGCCAGGTGCGGTAGACCTGCACCTTGTCGTCGGCATCCACGGCCGCGACGCTGTCCTCCAGGTCCATAATGGTGGACACGGCCGATTCCAGCACCACGTCGGCCACACCTGCCGGATCCTCGGCCCCGATGGGGTGCGAGCGGTCGAACCTGATCTCGATATGCATGTTGTTGTGGCGCAGCAGCACGGCAGTAGGATCGGTCTGATCGCCCTGGTAGCCTACAAGCTGGGCCGGATCGGCCAGGCCGGTTTCACCACCGTCCTTGAGCTTGAGAATGAGAGCCCCGCCTTGGATCGCGTACCCGGCGGCGTCCTTGTGGCTGCCGCCCGCCAAGGGCGCAGCCTGGTCGAGCACCTCGCGGGCGCGGGCCACCACCTTTGCGCCGCGTGCCTTGTTGTAGCCGCCGCTGCGGGTGGCGCCGTCCTCCTCCGGGAGAGCATCGGTGCCGTAGAGCGCATCGTACAGGCTGCCCCAACGGGCATTGGCGGCATTGAGCGCATATCGGGCATTGGAGACCGGCACCACGAGCTGCGGACCGGCGATGCGGGCGATCTCGTCGTCCACGTTCTGCGTGTTGACCGCGAAATCCTGGGGCTCGGGCAGCACATAGCCGATATCGCGCAGGAACCCCTCGTACTCCGCCTGATCGAGGGGCCTGCCCGCCCGGGCGCGGTGATAATCGTCGATCTGCGTCTGGATCTTGTCCCGGATGGCAAGCAGTTCGCGGTCGCGGGGGGCGAATTCCTTGACGAGCCCGGCCAAGCCCTTCCAGAAGGCGTCCGCCGATACGCCCGTGCCCGCAAGCGCCTCCTGCTCGATGAAGCCATGAAGAACCGGAGCAACCTGGAGGCCGTTCGTCTGGATGCGCGTCATCGTTCCCGCTTTCGGTGATGGAAGAGCCTGCCCTTAGCTTAAGGCGGCTCGACTAAAAATGAAGATGAGCGCCCTTTCCATGAGACAAAGGGCTGATGACCGGACCAAGGCAACAAAAAAGCCGCCTGAAGCGGCGGCTTTTTGAAAGGATTGGTGGAGCCAGGCGGGATCGAACCGCCGACCTCTTGCATGCCATGCAAGCGCTCTCCCAGCTGAGCTATGGCCCCATCCGAGCTGCGGTGTTTGGGCGCCGCGGCGGTCTCTGCTTCATGCAGAGGCGTCTCTATAGTCGGG
>JALYFY010000466.1 GCA_030777385.1 Pseudomonadota bacterium
GGATTCCCGGTCCACGATCAGGGAGTGATAGCGTGTGGCTTTGAAGGATCCGTTGATGCCGCGGAACACCGCCTGACCGCTATGTTCCACATCCGACACCTTGCCGTGCATCGGCAGGGGGGCTCGCGAGACGGTGCCGCCGAAAACCTGACCGATGGTCTGGAGGCCCAGACACACCCCGAAAGTTGGGATTTCGGGCGAGGCGCGTGTCACGAGGTCGAGGCAGATCCCGGCATCGCTCGGCGTGCCTGGGCCCGGGGAGAGCACGATCACATCCGGCGGAGAGGCGAGCACCTCGTCCGTGGTCAGGGCGTCGTTGCGCACGACGTCCACGGAGGTGGCGAGAGGGCCGAGCAGATGCACCAGATTCCAGGTGAAGCTGTCGTAATTGTCGATCACGAGAACGCGGGTCATGGCGAGCCGACGTTCGCGTAAGCGGGTGTTCCGGTCAAGGGAAGCATTACGGCCGAGGGTGCGATCATTGTCCGATCCTCGCCTGGCTTGCGAAGCGCACCGCCTCTTCGGCTGCCCGAAACAGAGCCTTCGACTTGTTGATGCATTCCTGCTGCTCGGAGGCGGGGTCTGAATCGTAGACGATGCCGGCACCTGCCTGAACGGCCATGCGACCATCCTTCACCAAAGCGGTGCGCAGCACGATGCAGGTGTCCATCTCGCCGTTGGCGCCGAAATAGCCGATGCAGCCCGCATAGGGCCCGCGCTTGTCCTTCTCCAGCTCGTCGATGATCTGCATGGCGCGCACCTTGGGGGCGCCGGAGACGGTGCCGGCCGGGAAGCCTGCCACGAGGGCGTCGAGCGCGTCGAAGGAGGGGTCGAGCCGGCCTTCCACATTCGAGACGATATGCATCACCTGGCTGTAATATTCGAGGAAGAAGGAATCCGTGACCTCGACGGAGCCCATCTCGGCCACCCGGCCCACATCGTTGCGGCCGAGATCGAGCAGCATCAGGTGCTCGGCCCGCTCCTTCTGATCTGCAAGCAGGCTCTCCGCGTGAGCCTTGTCTTCCGCAACGGTCGCGCCGCGGGGGCGGGTGCCTGCGATGGGCCGGATCGTGACCTTGCCGTCCCGCACCCGCACCAGAATCTCCGGTGAGGAGCAGACGATCTGGAAGTCCTCGAAATCGAGATAGCACAGGAAGGGCGCCGGATTGACCCGCCGCAAGGAGCGGTAGAGCGCAAAGGCGGGCAGGGGAAAGGCGGATTCGAAGCGCTGGGACAGCACCACTTGGAAGATATCGCCGGCCCGGATGTAATCCTTGGCCTTGGCCACCATGACCTCGAACTCTTCCGGCGTCGTGTTGGATACCGGAGGCTCGAAATTGATCTTGGTCGGATCGCTGCGGTCCTCGATGGGGATTGGGCGATCCAGCGCCGAGGTGACCTCGTCGAGACGGGACAAGGCCGTCTCATAAGCGGCCTTGGCGGAGACGCCCGCCTGCGGGCGGACCGGCGTGATCAGCGAGATCTCGTCTTTCACCCCGTCAAACACCACCATCACTGTGGGTCGCATGAGGATCGCGTCCGGGACCTTCAGCACGTCCGGGTTCGGCTCCGGCAGCCGCTCCATGAGCCGTACCATATCATAGCCCAAATAGCCGAAGAGGCCGGCTGCCATGGGCGGCAGATCATCGGAAAGGGGCAGGGCGCTTTCCTGGATGAGCGCTCGCAGGCTCTCCAGAGGCGGACGTTCGTCGACCCTGAACTCCTGCACGCGGTTCAACGCATGACGATCAACGGAGGCTACCCCGTCTTGGCAGCGCCAGACCAGATCCGGGTCGAGACCGATCATGGAGAAGCGCCCGCGAGTGGCTCCACCTTCCACGGATTCCAGCAGGAAGGCCGATCCCTGCCTGTTGTGCCGCAGCTTCATGAAGGCCGCGACAGGGGTCAGCAGATCACCCACCAGGGTGGCGCGCATGACGCCGGACTCGCCGGCCTCATATGCCTGCGCGAACGTGCTGGAATCGGGCGTGAGCGTCATGGCTTACAATTCGCCGCCCGTCGCCTGACGCAGCGCCTGCTGGTTGATGGTGACGCCGAGGTCTTGGCGAACCTGCGCGATGTACTGGCTGATCAGGTCATCGCCTAAGCCGGTCTTGAGCCGGTTGTCGATCGTCTGCGCTTCCTGGGTCGTGGTCATCAGGGGCGGCACCGTAGCCGAGGTGACCTTGAACACGGCGCGAGAATCCGCTCCGTTAGCCGCGTGGCCCGCCTTGCCGACCGGAATGGCGAAGATGCGGTTCACCGCCTCGGCAGCCAGGTCGTCCTTGGCCGCATTGCGTGCGAGATCGGCC
>JALYFY010000467.1 GCA_030777385.1 Pseudomonadota bacterium
GACGTCCGAAATGCCGCTACCTGTGAAGCGTGTGTGTGTTGCGTCTTTGTGTAGCGACACATGGTCAGGAATCAGAAGAGAAACAATAGCTTACGATAAATCAGGGACCCGGATCAGGTGTAAGTTGGGCTTTCTCCGCCCCGATCGCAGTTCGAGAGGCCCCGCCATCGTGCAGGGCCTCTTCGTTTTCTGGGGTCGGACAGCTCGTCCATGTTTCAAGAATGGCACGGACGCGCATGGCGCGGGATCAACCGGTCAAGGCGCTCGACTTGAGTCGTGAGTGGCTCCGGAGGCGTCAGAAAAGCGCCGCGTGTCACCTCTCGGTCACGGTCCTGTGGACAAGTCTGGGGGCATTCCATGGAGAATCGGGAGGCATCGCGAGGACTCTGATCGGCCTTTGGGTCAAGAACCAAAAACAGATTGTCCACAGCAGAAATCACGTTGCTGAGAGGAACGGGATACTGCAGTATGTGTTGGTGCAGTGACCGGCCACTAGATGTGGTGGGTGCGATAACTGGAAATGAGACTCAGAACGCGGCCCTTCCGGGCCCGTGGCGGCATGCCCAGGCATGCCGGAGGCCCCCGGCTGTCGCAGGAACAGAAACACGACCGACGAGGAGCCCGGCATGAAGATCGCGCGCGCATTCACCACCGAGGGTCGGGACGCCTATGAGGGCATCCCCTTCCGCACGACGGCCTCCGAGATCCGCAATCCCGACGGAACGACCGTGTTCAAGCTCGACACCCTGGAGGTGCCCGAGGCTTGGAGCCAGGTCGCCGCGGACGTGATCGCCCAGAAGTACTTCCGCAAGGCGGGCGTCCCCTCGGCCGTGACCCGCGTGGAGGAGGAGGGCGTTCCCGTCTGGCTCCGCCGCGCCTTGCCCGCCAAGGGCGCCCAGCTCGAGGGCGAGACCAGCGCCCGTCAGGTCTTCGACCGGCTTGCCGGGGCCTGGACCTACTGGGGCTGGAAGGGCGGCTATTTCACCGCCGAGGCCGACGCCCGCGCCTATTACGACGAGATGCGCCACATGCTCGCCCGCCAGATGGGCGCGCCGAACTCGCCCCAGTGGTTCAACACCGGCCTGCACTGGGCCTATGGTATCGACGGCCCCGCGCAGGGGCACTTCTACGTGGACTTCGAGACGGGCGAGCTCGTGCGGTCGCAATCGGCCTACGAGCATCCGCAGCCGCACGCCTGCTTCATCCAGTCCGTGGCCGACGACCTCGTGAACGAGGGCGGCATCATGGACCTCTGGGTCCGCGAGGCGCGCCTCTTCAAGTACGGCTCCGGCACCGGCACCAACTTCTCGCACCTCCGCGGCGAGGGGGAGAAGCTGTCGGGTGGCGGGCGGTCCTCGGGCCTCATGGGCTTCCTCAAGATCGGCGACCGCGCGGCAGGTGCCATCAAGTCGGGCGGCACCACGCGGCGCGCGGCCAAGATGGTCATCGTCGATGCCGACCACCCCGATATCGAGGCCTTCATCAACTGGAAGGTCATCGAGGAGCAGAAGGTCGCCTCCATCGTGGCCGGCTCCAAGATGCACGAGAAGCGGCTGAACGCGATCT
The DNA here is from genome assembly GCA_030777385.1 of Pseudomonadota bacterium. Classification (GTDB taxonomy): domain Bacteria; phylum Pseudomonadota; class Alphaproteobacteria; order Rhizobiales; family Beijerinckiaceae; genus Microvirga. The sequence goes on from JALYFY010000467.1 coordinate 1,567, forward strand.
TCGCCGCGCTGCGGGCCTGGGACGGCGCCGCCGCGGACGCCTATGACCCCGCGCAGAACGCTGCCCTCAAGGCCGCGATCCGCGACGCCCGGAAGTCCGCGATCCCCGACACCTACGTCAAGCGGGTGCTGGATTACGCGCGTCAGGGCTTCGACTCCATCGAGTTCCCGACCTACGATACCGACTGGGACTCGGAGGCTTATGCGAGCGTTTCCGGCCAGAACTCCAACAACTCGATTCGCGTGACCGACGGCTTCCTGCGTGCGGTGGAGCAGGACGGCGATTGGAACCTGATCGCCCGCAGGGACGGCAAGGTCACGAAGTCCATCAAGGCCCGCGATCTCTGGGATCAGATCGGCCACGCCGCCTGGGCCTGTGCCGACCCGGGCATCCAGTTCCACGACACCGTCAACGCCTGGCACACCTGCCCGGCGGATGGGCCGATCCGGGGGTCGAACCCCTGCTCGGAATACATGTTCCTGGACGACACGGCCTGCAACCTCGCCTCCCTGAACCTCCTCACCTTCTGGAACGGGGCCGAGTTCGACGCCGACCGCTACATCCACGCCACGAAGCTCTGGACCCTCACGCTCGAGATCAGCGTGACCATGGCGCAGTTCCCGTCCAAGGAGATCGCGCAGCTGTCCTACGACTTCCGGACGCTGGGCCTGGGCTTCGCCAATATCGGCGGCCTCCTCATGAACATGGGGCTGAGCTACGACTCGGACGAGGGCCGGGCGCTCTGCGGCGCTCTCACGGCGATCATGACCGGCACGTCCTACACCACCTCGGCGGAGATCGCGGCGGAGCTTGGGACCTTCGCGGGCTATGAGCGCAACAAGGAGTCGATGCTGCGGGTGATCCGCAACCACCGCCGCGCCGCCCATGGGCAGGCGGGGGGCTACGAGAACCTGGCCGTGAAGCCCGTGCCTCTCGATCACGACAACTGCCCCGATCCGCGGCTCTCGGTCTTGGCCATGCAGGCCTGGGACGAGGCGCTGACCCTGGGCGAGGCACACGGCTACCGCAACGCGCAGACCACCGTGATCGCGCCGACCGGGACGATCGGCCTTGTCATGGACTGCGACACGACCGGCATCGAGCCCGACTTCGCCCTTGTGAAGTTCAAGAAGCTCGCGGGCGGCGGCTACTTCAAGATCATCAACCAGTCGGTTCCGGCCGCTCTCGACAAGCTCGGCTATTCCTCGGCCGAGATCGAGGAGATCATCGCCTATGCGGTGGGCCACCGGACCTTGGGCAATGCGCCCGGCATCAACCACACCGCCCTCGTGGGCCATGGCTTCGGGCCGGAGGAGCTGGAGAAGATCGAGGCCGCGCTGCCGCAGGCTTTCGACATCCGCTTCGTCTTCAACCAGTGGACGCTGGGCGAGGAGTTCTGCACGGGCACCCTGGGCATCCCGGCCGCGCGGCTGAACGATCCGGGCTTCGACATGCTGCGGCACCTGGGCTTCACCAAGGCGCAGGTCGAGGCGGCGAACGACCATGTCTGCGGGACGATGACGCTGGAAGGCGCGCCCTACCTGCGCGACGAGCATCTGAGCGTCTTCGACTGCGCCAACCCCTGCGGCCGGAAGGGCAAGCGCTTCCTGTCGGTCGAATCGCACATCACCATGATGGCGGCCGCCCAAAGCTTCATCTCGGGCGCGATCTCCAAGACGATCAACATGCCGAACTCGGCCACGATCCAGGACTGCCAGGACGCCTACATGCGGTCGTGGTCCCTGGGGGTGAAGGCCAACGCGCTCTACCGCGATGGCTCCAAGCTGTCTCAGCCGCTGGCCTCGGCCCTGATCGACGAGGATGACGAGGCGGAGGAGGTGCTGGCCTCGGGCTCCGTTCCCGAGAAGGTCGCCGTGCTGGCCGAGAAGGTGGTCGAGAAGATCGTCATCCGCGAGATCCGCAACCGCGAGCGCGAGAAGATGCCCGCGCGGCGGAAAGGTTACACGCAGAAGGCGATCATCGGCGGGCACAAGGTCTACCTGCGGACCGGCGAATACGTGGACGGTCGGCTGGGCGAGATCTTCCTCGATATGCACAAGGAAGGCGCGGGCTTCCGGGCGATGATGAACAACTTCGCCATCGCGGTGTCCGTCGGCCTGCAATACGGCGTGCCGCTGGAAGAGTTCGTGGACGCCTTCACCTTCACCCGTTTCGAACCGGCCGGGATGGTGCAGGGAAACGAGGCCATCAAGTCGGCGACCTCCATCCTCGACTACATCTTCCGGGAGCTCGCGATCTCCTACCTCGACCGCACCGATCTCGCGCATGTCGCGCCCAAGGGGCAGAGCTTCGACGAACTGGGGCAGGGCGAGGCCGAGCGGAACGTGGTGGGCCAAGCCGATGGGACCGCGTCGCGGAGCCTCGACCTCCTCAAGCAGATCAGCTCCACCGGCTACCTCCGCAAGCGGCTGCCGCAGGACCTGATCGGCTCGAACCTCGCCATGTCGGAGCCCAAGGCGTCCTATGACCCCGCCACCTCGGCCACGGCGCTGGCGACCGGCACGATCAGCGCCCGCGATAAAGCCCGCATCCAGGGTTACGAGGGCGATCCTTGCGGCGAATGCGGGAACTACACGCTGGTGCGGAACGGCACCTGCATGAAGTGCAACACCTGCGGCGGCACGAGCGGCTGCAGTTGAGAACTAGGGCGAATGTGAGGGAGAGGGCAGGATGCCCTCTCCGTAGCGTTGAAGCTCCCTAATGGCCCTGACTGCCCAGCCCCACCCCGCGGCAGATCGTGCTGCGGGGTGGGCTGCGCTTGGTGAGGCGGGATGTCGGCCTGCTTCGACTAGCGGGCAGGATTGTCCAGCGTCGCATTTCTCGGCGCCCTGCCCGCCGTCAAGGAAGGCCGCGATCTTGGCACGCAGTGAAAGCATCTCGTCGGGGGTGACAAGCTCCGCGCAGCCCCGGCTCACGGCCGCCATGGCGCGGGCCTGCTGGTCGTCCATGTATTGGGCCATTTGCGCCATAAAGATCGTCGGCACGCGTGCAGCCTCATTAACCAGCCTGAGACAATGGCCGATGTCGAATCCCAAGCTTCCATCGAAAGGGATGAAGTTCTCGTGGGAGACCAGGATGGGCCGGTCACAAAGGATGCGCGAGCGCAACGTTGCGACAAAGTTCGGTGCAGAGGAGTTGTAGGGAACGACCTCCTCCGAGTGGATCACGGCTGCGCTCTAAATCGGCTTCAGCCCGACCTCGATCAGCGCGCGCTAGGATGTGGTCGATGTTCCGTCGCTTGAACATCCTAGTTTCAAGGAGGTGGATCTGGAGGTCGCCCAAGTGTGCATCGCCCGGCTATCGGGGCCGACAGCCGAGGACATCCCGTTAGGGAAGCGCGGATCCACCGGGATCGCGATGCGGCGGTGTCGGAACTGTCTCACCAAGTGCAGTTCTCTACACAATCGGGAAACCAGACCCGAGGGGTCCGAGGTGCCGTGCTATCGGCCCGACCAGAACTTGGCCGGGCCAA